>NZ_JBEYLC010000010.1:0-132580 GCF_040635885.1 Nocardiopsis sp. NPDC006832
CTACCAGCGTTCCCCGTGGAAGCGGCTGATCGTCATGTTCGCCGGCCCGGGCATGAACCTGGTGCTGGGACGCCGGAGTCGACCACAAGTACAAGACCACGGGGGATCAGGGCCCGGTGCCGGGACGGTCTAGTCGGTCGGCTGGGGGTCCAGGAAGTGCTCTCGACACAAGAAGGCGTGCCGAGAGAAATCACTGAACACGCCGTCCACGCCGACCTCGAAGAACGCCTCGTACTCGGCGGCGAAACCCCCGTAGTCCTTGGGGTCACCGTCCGAACGCAGGTCGGTGGGCAGGAAGTGGTTCTCGCTGCGGAAAGTGAACGGGTGCACCAGCAGCCCGGCCTCGTGGGCGTCGTCGACCAGGGTGGTGGGCTGACCCAGCGAACCGTCCTCGTTGGTGGTGATGACCAGGCTCTTGTGCGGTCCGATGGCGTGCGCGAACGTCGCCACCTCGGCCAACCCCTCCGGCGTCGTGTAGTGCAGCCAGTGCTCCTCGGTGCCCATCAGGTACACCAGCGGCAGCCCGGTCTCGGCGAGCTTGCGCAGGCTCTCGGCCTCGAAGGACTGGAGGAACACCGGGACCCGGGGCTCCTCGCCGACCAACTCCGCCTCACGCAGCGCCGCGATCAGCTTCGGCTCCAGGTCCAGACCCTGCTCGACGTGGTGGGCGGGGTGCTTGGTCTCGGGGTAGATCCCGACCGGGCGACCCAGCTCCTGGGTGAGGGTCAGGGCCAGCTCGATGACCTCCTGGAGCGTGGGGATCTCGTAGGTGCCGTCCATCACCGCGTTGTCCGGCCGCACCTTCGCCATACGCTCGATCGCGCGCAGGGTCTTGATCTCGGCCAGGGTGAAGTCCTGGGCGAAGAACCCCTCCACCGTGCGCCCGTCGATGGTCCGGGTGACCCTCCGATCGGCGAACTCGGGACGGCCGGCCACGTCCGTGGTCTCGCCGATCTCCTGTTCGTGCCGGCAGATCAGGTGGCCGTCCTTGGTGGCGACCAGGTCCATCTCGATGAAGTCGCCGCCGTGCCTGGCCGCCAGCTCATAGGAGGCCAGGGTGTGCTCGGGCCGGTGACCCGAGGCTCCCCGGTGCGAAATGATCTTGATGGGGATTTCTTGCTTGTTCCTGCGCACAGTCGAACCGTCCTGAGAAACGATGAGCGGTAGTAAGAGGAGGAGGCCGACCCACGCACGGCGGGTCGGCTTCCATTCTCCAAGGTCGTCGGACCGGGTCAGGACAGCTTGGTCAGCACGTGGTCGATGCACTCGGTGAGTGCGTTGACGTCGCTGGGCTCCACGGCCGGGAACATCGCCACACGCAGCTGGTTACGGCCGAGCTTGCGGTAGGGCTCGGTGTCCACGACGCCGTTGGCGCGCAGCACCTCGGCGATCCTGGCGGCGTCGACGTCCTCGGAGAAGTCGATGGTGCCGACCACCTGGGAACGCTGGGCCGGGTCCGCCACGAAGGGCGAGGTGACCGAGGTGCGGTCCGCCCAGTTGTAGAGGATCGAGGAGGACTCGTGGGTGCGCGCCACGGTCCACTTCAGCCCACCCTGCTCGTTCATCCACTCCAGCTGCTCGGCCAGGAGCAGCAGGGTGGCCACGGCCGGGGTGTTGTAGGTCTGGTCCTTGGCGGAGTTGGAGATCGCGGTGGGCAGGGAGAAGAACTCGGGGACGTAGCGTCCGCTCGCGGCGATCTCCTCGACCCGGGCCAGGGCCTTGGGCGACATGATCGCGATCCACAGCCCACCGTCGGCGGCGAAGCTCTTCTGTGGGGCGAAGTAGTAGACGTCGGTCTCGGCGATGTCCACCGGCAGACCACCCGCGCCACTGGTGGCGTCCACGAGCACGAGGGCGTCCTCGTCGGCGCCGGCCACACGCTTGATCGGCGCGGCCACACCGGTCGAGGTCTCGTTGTGGGTGAGGGCGTACACGTCCACGCCGGCCTCGGCGACGGCCTCGCCGTGGGTGCCGGGGGCGGTGCTGATGATCGTGGGCTCCGCCAACCACGGAGCGCCCTGGGCGACCTTGGCGAACTTGCTCGAGAACTCACCGAAGGACAGGTGCTGCGACTTGGAGCGCAGCAGTCCGTGCGCGGCGATGTCCCAGAAGGCGGTGGTGCCGCCGTTGCCCAGGACCACCTCGTAGCCGTCGGGCAGGGAGAACAGGCCGCGCACCCCGGCACGGACCCGACCCACGAGGGACTTCACCGGCTTCTTGCGGTGGGAGGTGCCCATGTAATGGGAACCGGAGGCGGCGAGGGCGTCGAGTTGCGCGGCTCGGACTTTGGACGGGCCGCTCCCGAAACGACCGTCGGCGGGCAGCAGGTTCGCGGGAATCTGAATCTCGGTCACACCGCACAGCGTAGTGGTGGACCCGGTGACGCCGCCGGTCAGGGCGGCGATTGGTCGCGTGAAATCACGTGAACGTCGGTAGGTGCCTTCACACGATTGTTCGGTGTCCGGTATTGGACAGCGACGATTTCGCTTCGCCCGGTGAAAAACCGTTCACCTTGTTGTCTAATGGGGCGCTTCCCAGGGGTGATGAGCGATACGAACGGTGGAAGGGAGGCGCTTCGTGACGGACCGGAACGGCAGCGATCGATCGGATGGCACGCCCCGGAGGGCCGGTGACCTGCCCGGTTTCCTTCAGGTCTTCGAGGCGTTGAGGTCACGTCCGCGATGGGGCCTGCATCGAAGGCTGCGTCGTATGGAGGCCCGCGTCGCCCATCGGCGCCCCGCCGGCAAGGGCAAGGTCCAACGCGGCGATCTGGCCGAACCCCCGCCCGTGCTCGACCTGGTGCTGGACGACGCCACCGATCACGCCGAGGTCCGGCGCATGCTCGTCCAACAGTGCGCCGTAGATCCCGTTTGGCTTCTCCCACCTCGGTCCACCGAGAAGCCGGAGGAGACCAGGGAGCCGGGAAAGGCGCGAATGGCCGACCCCGCCCACGATCCGCGTGAATGGTTCAAGGATCAAGGAACGCGTCCCCTGGGTCCCCAGGCCCGCCCCGAACTGGCCGACACCGTGCCGCGCGGCCTGCCCCGGGGGCGCTACGAGGCACTCGACTCCGACACCGACGTCACCACCGACGAGCTCTACGACTACATCGAACACCTGGTGAACGACGGGTTCGCCTGGAAGGACTCCCCACCGAAACCGAAGAGGGGTCGCAGACCTCCACCTCCGCCACGTCTGCCGCGTCTGAACTCCCTGCTGTGGCTGCGCCGCTGCGATCTCATCGAGATCAGGAGCAGGGCGAGCGGTGACCGATCCGAGAAGACCCCCGAACACGGCCGTCTGGAGAACACCAGCCAGGGGCAGACCGCGGTCATCAACGGGTTGCGCGAGGCTCGCCTGAACTACGCGATCCAGTATCGGGCGGACCTCCTGGACCGCGTCGAACAGGCCGGACACGGTTCGAGCGAGGAAGAACCACCCTCGCGTGGCGAGATCTTCAGCGCCACCGCGCTCGTCCACTGGCGCAGACTCGCGCGGGTCGCCGCCGTCACCTCACGTTGGGTCACACGGATCTCGGGCAAGGCCACCTTCGGGCTGGCGGACGAGAAGATCCTCACCCCGCTGGCCTTCATCGTCTCGCTCGTCGTCACCGCCACCCCCTTCGCCTTCGTGGGTCTGGCCGCCCAGCAGCTCGGTGAGATCGTGTCACTGCTGACCGGCGTGTTCCTGGCGGTCGTGTACCTGCTCACCGTTTTCTTCTTCTTCCTGCCGTGGCGCCCCTACCGGTGGCTCAACCACCACCGGTACGTCATGGACCCGGTCGAGGACGACTCCCGGCAAGCACAGGAACCCGCGCCCGAGGGCCAGGGAAGGGTCGGGCGGCACCGCGCACGCGGTGTGCACCTGCTCAACGAGCTCCACCACCCCCAACGCAACAAGGGGCGGATCGGCGGCGCCGATCCGCGGAAGGGGGCCCACCCACCCGGCACCCATCGCATCGCGGTGAACGCGCTACTCGACGACCTCCACCAGGTCTACGGCGCGAACCGAAGTCGCGGGCGGGCCCGTGCCTCCCGCCCCGTCCTCGTCTACGACCAGCGGGGCCTGGGCCGCGTGGGCCGCTACCTCATCCGATTGATCGAGGACGAACGGCTGCGGCGCGCTCTGCCCGACCCCCTGCTGCTGGTGCAGATCCGGGATCGTGACGGGGAGAAGCCGCTGATCGGCGGTGAGATCGCCGTCGCCAGGTACAAGAATCTGCCGGAGTTCGACGGGACCGACTCGGTCCCCAAGGAGATCCGTGGCTGGCACCGTGAACGCCACCTGTCCGGCGCGCTCGGCGCCCGACGCACCCTTACCCTGCACGTCGCCGGGCGGCCACCGGAGTCGCGGGAGAGGAGCTGGCGGACCGAACCCACGTGGGTGATGACCCGCCCCGTCAAGGCCGCTGCGGTGAGCACGGGCGCGGTCGCGGTGACCGGCTTCCTCGTACTGGCCGGTCTGGTCCTGATCCCGGAGCAAGCACAGGCGCTCCATCCGTGTATCGATGAGGGGTCCTGGGTGCCCCAGGGCATTACCAGGGTCAAGGGCAAGGATCGGAAGGAATGCTATGGGGTGACCTTCGGCGACTTCGTATTCGACGAACGGCTGCGGGAGGTCACCGAGCTGATCGGGGACCAGAACGACGCGGTGGACGACTCGGGGAAGCCCTACGTGACGATCGCCTATGTCGGGGAACTGAGCGCTGCGGATTCCAAGGACGCTAAGTACGTCGAGGACGTTAAGGCCTTCAAGAAGGACACCAAGGACTCCGAGGACTCCTCTCCGGTCGAAAACGACGGCTCCGAGCTGGCAGGGGTCCAGGGCGAACTGCTTGGTCTCGCCTACCAGCAGGAACTACAAAACGATGAACGGGGAAAGGATCGGCCCAACATCAAAATCCTCCTCGGCAACGTGGGGGAGGACTGGACGTACTCCAAGGAGACGGCCAAGGAGATCGTCGATATGGCGAAGGATGAGAGCCTCGCCATGGATCGACCGATCGCCGCCATCGGCTTCGGGCACAGCGTGGTCAACAACAGCTTGGCCATCAGGGAGGTCGGCAAAGCGTCCCTGACGATGATGGGGACCACCGCCACCTTCGACGACGTCGCTCGTTCCGGGGCCGGAGGGCACAATCGCTTCTTCTTTCCGGTGGCGCCGTCCAACAGTCGCATCGCGGCGCAGGCCGCCCAATGGGCCTTAGAGGGTGTCTCTTGGACCGACCCCGAGGGGGCGGAACACGGCCTACCCGAGCATAAGACGGCCGTGGCGCTCGCTGACGCCGAGACCGACGCCAAAAATAATGAGCACGAACAGTACGGTCGGCACTTGGCGCAGGAGTTCATGGAGGCCTTCGTCAAGGGCAGTGAGACAAAAGACGGTGAGATAAATGGAGAGGCCTGGCGCAGCTCGGAGGTCCTCGACTCCGACGAGTACGACAGCCAGGGGGTTCTGCTTTACCAGGACAAAACGACCCTCCGCGAACAACTGAGGGGAATCTGCTCGGATGACCCGCCCGACCTGATCTACTACGCCGGTCGCTCGGAGGACTTCTCCGGGTTCTACAACGCACTCATTCATTCCAAGGGAGCGAAGTGCAGCAGCGGTGAAGTGACCATCCTCGGTGGTGACGACATATCCAAGCACCTCTCCGACGAGGAGCAGACCATCGAGGATTCTGCCGAAACCCATCCGGTCTTCTACACGCCGCTGGCACCCAGCGGCCCCTGGGGAACCGAAGAGGAAGAGGAAGGTCTCAGCGGTAGCGGCCAGGGCTTCTACTCCGCTATGAGTCGACTCGTGTGCGAGCACTACGGGAGAGGGTCCCAGCAGGACTGCGCCGATAAGGAGTTGTGGGATAAGAATCTGCTGCCCGCGGACTGGTTGCCCTCCATTGCCCACGCGGCCATCGGCAACGACGCCCTCCTGGTTATCGCCGACGCCCTGCCTCCCACCGGACCGACCAAGGGGGAACCGGCGAACGACGGGTTGCGGCAGCGGCTCGGTCTCGACCAGCAGCCCTTTCTGCGCACCGATGACGACTACGAGGAGAAGCGGGACGAACTGTACGGCCAGGTCGAGGAGTTCGAAGGGCTAACCGGGGTCTCCGGGTACATCAACTTCGACAACGACAACGACGGCAACTGGCTCGGCGGGCGCATGGTCCAACTGGTGCTCGTCGGCCCCAGGGTCACCGACCAGACCGGCGACGTGCAACGTCAGCACGTCCTCCAACGCTGCGGTACGCGCAATTCCACCACCGTCGAGCCGGGCCCGCAGTGCCTGCCGGTGGACGTGGGGTGATGACGGGCGGCGGGGGAGGACCCGTGGACACGCGGGAGGCGGGGGGCGGCCGGCGCCGCCCGGCCCCGACGCGAGATCATGCCGGGTGTGGACCACCAGAACCCCGCCGAGCTGCGGAAACCGTACATGGGTGAGCCCTTGCGTCGATCGGATCTGGCGGAATCGCCGATGGCCCAGTTCCACCTGTGGTTCGACCAGGCCTGCGAGGCGGGTCTGGCCGAACCCAACGCCATGGTGCTGTCGTCGGTGGAACCGTCGGGCCTTCCCCGGTCGCGCACGGTGCTCATGAAGGGCTATGACGGCTCGGGACTGCGCTTCTTCACCAACTACACCTCGCGCAAGGGTCGTGCCCTGGCCGCCGATCCGCGGGCGTCGGTGGTGTTCCCCTGGCACGCGATCCGCCGCCAGGTGCTGTTCGCGGGTGTGGTGGAACGCCTCGACGACGAGGAGAACGACCGCTACTTCGCGTCCCGACCACGCGGCTCCCAGCTGGGCGCCTGGGCGAGTGAACGGCAATCGCGGCCGGTCGCCGATCGCGAGGAGTTGGATCACCTGTTCCACGAGTTCGACTCGGTGTGGGGCGAGGACGAGGCCATCCCGCGGCCCGAGTACTGGGGCGGGTATCGGCTGATCCCGCAGGAGGTGGAATTCTGGCAGGGTGGTCCGGACCGCATGCACGACCGGTTCCGCTACCTGCTCGGCGCGGACGGGGAATGGACGATCGACCGCCTCGCTCCCTAAGGGAACCGGGTGGCCGGGCCGCTACGGGGTGATGTTGGTCGCTTCGTACATGAGTTCGGGAGTCGTCGAGTCACGATTCGGGACGTGGGCAGGGGTCTTAAGTAGTTCATTTTTCAACCGAATGGCCTGCACACCTGTGACCTCGGTCCCTTGCGTCACATGAGTCTCACGGGTCGTTCGTGTCCGCATCGTGAGACGAAGGGGAAAATCAGGCTCGGCGCGCCAGGATATGCTTGGTGCATCGGTGGTCGCTCCAGCGGTACCTCGGACGTCCCGGTCCCACCCGGCCCCAGGGAATCACGTGGTCCCGGCCTGTGTTGAGAGAGACCTGCCGTGCTTGTCGTGACCGCGCGACGAGCACAGAGCCTTGGGAGGGGAGTCTTGACCGCACACGGGCTGATCGACACCACGGAGATGTATCTCCGTACGGTCTTCGAGCTCGAGGAAGAGGGCATCGTCCCGCTTCGAGCGCGTATCGCCGAGCGCCTGCACCAGAGCGGACCAACGGTGAGCCAGACGGTCGCCCGTATGGAGCGCGACGGACTGCTGCGGGTCGAGAACGACCGTCACCTGGTGATGACCGAGGAGGGGCGCAGGCTGGCCACCCACGTCATGCGCAAGCACCGGCTCGCCGAGCGCCTTCTGGTCGACGTCATCGGGCTGCCCTGGGAGGACGTCCACATCGAGGCCTGTCGCTGGGAGCACGTCATCTCCGAGGAGGTCGAGAAGCGCCTGGTGACGCTGCTCAACGCCCCCTCGGTGTGCCCGCACGGCAACCCGATCCCCGGCCTCGACGAGCTGGGCCTGGAGGGGTACGCCCCCGAACCGTTCACCGACGACTCCATCGTGCCGATGGTGGACGCGGCCTCGAACACGGACACCACCGTCACCGTGCGTCGCATCAGTGAACAGCTCCAGCCGGACGCCGACATCATGCTCACCTTGCGCGAATCCGGGGTACAACCCGGACAGGAAGTGGTCCTTCGGGCTTCGGACGGCGGAGTGCGGATCATCGGCGAGGACGGTCACAGCGACCTCCCCGCGGATGTTGCCGGGCACATCTTCGTCGCCAAGCCGTGAAACGTCCGTACACGTTGATTGGTTGTTCATCGGGATTGTCTCATTGCGCTGCGGGAACGTTGACGGTGTTGCTACGCTCGCCCCAAGGTGCGGTCGTTCGGGGTACCCGGAGCGGGCATGTATGCAGCTCATGACGGCGAGGTGGCGGCTAGATGACACGGTGGGGTGAGCCCTTCCGGGAGAGTGACGCGCTCGCCACGGCAGAGGTCGTGGATCAGGCCGAGATCGCCATCGTCGTCATCGACCGGTTCAGCCTCCTTCGGTACTGGAACCCCTACGCTCGCGAGCTGTTCGGGTTCATGGGCGGTCGTGACCACATCGGCCTGTCCCTACTGGACATCGGCATCCACGAGTCCGACCGCGAACACGCCTCCCAACTGGCCCGCCGCGTCCTTCGCGGCGAACCGTGGGAGGGCACCTTCGCGGTGCTCAAGGGCGACTCCACCTGGATCCACGTGCGAGCGCAGGCCGTGCCCATGCGCGACGACTCGGGCGAGATCGACGGCATAACCCTCATCGCCCGCGAGGCCCTGCGCAGTGGTCGGGTCGAGGAACAGTACGGGCTGCTCGAACGGATCGGCAGCCGCCTGGCCGGCTCCCTGGAGTTCGACTCCACCGTCAAGGGCGTGGCCGGGATCCTCGTCCCCCAGTTCGCCGACCACTGCTTCATCGACCTCTACGACCACGAACGGTTGGTCCGGCAGGTCTCCGTGCACGCCGAGGGCTGGACGCCCCCGCCCCGCACCTGGTTCGACGTCGGGGACGAGGTCCGCTACCCCGAACGCCACTTCGTCACCCAGGCGCTGCGTCGACTCGAAACCGTGGTCAGCAGCGACTACCTGTACGAGAACTCGCCCAACGACCGCTCCGACCGGGTCTCCCGCCAGGTCGGCGTCACCTCCGCGATCGCCGCGCCGCTCCGTGCCCGTGGTGAGGTGCTGGGCGTGCTCACCCTGGCCCTGTCCGGCCTCTCCCCTCGACAGAAGAGCAGCTACGGCGGCTTCGACCGCGACCTGGTCGGCGCCATCGCCTCCCGGGTCGCCCTGGCCATCGACAACGCCCGTCTGTTCGAGCAGGAACGCTCCACGGCGCTGGCCTTCCAGAACAGCCTGTTGCCCGGTGACTTCCCTCCCCTGGACGGGCTGACGGTCGCCAAGCAGTACCTGCCGGCCGGTCCGCTGGAGGCGCACGGCCACGGGGTGCAGACCCAGGTGGGCGGAGACTTCTACGACGCCATCCCCCTGTCCGCCGGACGGGTGGGCCTGGTCATCGGTGACGTGGAGGGCCGCGGCCCGCACGCCGCCGCCGTCATGGGCCAGCTGCGCGCCGCCCTGCGCGCCTTCGCCCAGGCCGACCGCGAACCCGCCGACATCCTGCGCGAGCTGGACGAGTGGGTGCGCCAGCTGGGCACCCCCGACGACAAGGGCGGGGTCTGGATCCCCAGCGTCAGTTGCCTGTACATGGTCTACGACGCCTGGTCCCGGGAGTTGTCCTACGCCAACGCCGGGCACGCGTCGCCCCTCCTCATCAACTCCGACACCGTGGAGACCCTGGACCTGGAGGTCACCGACCGCATGCTCGGCGTTCGCGCCAAGGGCGGGTCGGGGGAGGACATCGTCTACCACCAGGCCGACCTGCGCCTGCCCACCGGCGCGACCCTGGTGATGTACACCGACGGTCTGGTGGATCGCAAACCCGTGGGCGGCAAGTCCGACCCCGAACGTGCCCTGGCGCAGCTGACCGAACGCGTCGCCGAGGTCGCGGACAAGGACGTCGAACAGATCGCCGAGGCGGCCGTGTACAGCGTGCCGGGCGAGCTGGACGACGACACCGCGCTGTTGGTCGTGCGCACGCACTCCGAGGAGTTGGCGCTGCGCGAGGGCTGGTTCCCGTCCGAGGCCTCCACCGTGGGCGAGGCCCGACACCTGGCCGCGGACACCTTCAAGGAGTGGGGCGTCGATCGGGACCAGGCCGAACTGGCCTGCCTCCTTGTCTCGGAGATCGTCACCAACGTGGTCATCCACGCCACCCCTCGCCCCGTGCACCGTGAGTTCACCGGCGGCGGGGTGCTGGACTCGGAGACCCCGCTGGAGGGCGGCGGAGCGCCCGACGAGTTCGACGAGGACTGGAGCGACCTCTTGGAGGCCGTCGCGGAGGAGGACGAGTCCAGCGACGACTCCGGCGACAAGGAGTTCCTGCTCCGGTTGCGCCGTGGCGCCAACGCCGTGTGGGTGGAGGTCTTCGACCACGACCTGCGACTTCCCCGGATCCGCAGCGCCGCCGCCGACGACGAGGGCGGACGTGGCCTGTACCTGGTGGAGCAGCTCGCCAGCCGGTGGGGTTCGCGTCCCACACCGGACGGCAAGGCCGTGTGGTTCGAGATGCCGATGCACGCCCCCGAAGAGGCCGAGGACGTGGCGGCCGACGAGGCGGAGAAGGTCGACGAGGACGTCTGAGCCGGCGTGCGGCGGTGTGCCGGGCGGGTCACCGCCGCACACCGCCGCCCCGACCGACCCGGTCCTTCCGGTCTGCGACCACCACCATCGGCCACGGGGATCTCGAAGTGCCGATTCGATGATTCACCCTCTTTTCCCAGGTGGGGTAACGTGCCCCGTTAAACCTGTTCCGGGTCGCTGAAAAAAGGCCGTCAGAACACCTTGCCTTGCTGTAGTCGGATGGTTACTTTATCCAGTGGTAAACGGACATCCCGCTGCGGAAATGGTGGTGTGTGCATTGTCGTCCGGGGCGGGAAAACTGGTCCTGAGTTCCACCGGTGATTTCGGGGGAGAAAGCCCCGATGGGATCGCCGGCCCCCTTCGGCGACCCTGGGTGTTCGCCAAGAGGGGTGGTGTGTCCCTCCTCGGGGCCTTCGCGATCGTGCTTGCCCTCGCGGCTCCGGCGTTCGCCGAGCCCCCGACCTCCCTGCCCGCGAATTCCTCCGAGGCCGAAGCGAAATGGCAACCGGCCTTCGACTACGACACGGACGGTTGTTATTCGACGCCCGCGATCGGACCCGATGGCAGTGTCGCCGAAGGGTTGAACACCTCGGGGGCACTGAACGGAAACTGTCGCGACCAGTCCGACCTGGACAACACCAATTCTTATTCTCGCGCCAAGTGTGATGACAGTGGTTGGTGCGCCTACATGTACGCCCTCTACTTCGAAAAGGACCAGGTCCTGCCCGGATGCTGTGGGCACCGGCACGACCTGGAACACGTCGTGGTGTGGGTCCTCGACGACGAGGCGCGCCACGTGTCGGCCTCGGCGCACGGAGACTACGACACCCGGGCGGCGGAGGACCTCCTCTGGGAGGGCACGCACCCCAAGATCGTCTACCACAAGGACGGCGCCTCCACCCACGCCTTCCGGTTCGCCGCCGACCACGACGACCCACCCGAGAACCACTACGGGGTCTGGCAGTACCCGGACCTGGTGGGCTGGGACGGCTACCCCGAGGGGATCAGGGACATCCTCGTGAGGGCCGACTACGGCTCCGCGCAGCTCGACCTCAAGGACGAGCGGTTCGGTGACTCGCTCGCCAAGGCCGTTCCCGACGGGATCGACTTCGACCCGTACGCCTGAACCATCGAGGCCGAGGCTCGGGCGGCCGGTCCCCACCCGCCTATGGGATCGTTCGTTCGTGCCTCGCCGATTCTCCGGACGCCGAAGGGCCCGCCTCGTGAGGCGGGCCCTTGGTGTGTTCGACGTCGGTTAGCGCCAGGACCAGGCCCACAGCAGCATGCAGACGAAGATGAAGACCAGGACGATGGCACCGGTCTTCCACGGAATGTGGACCTTCGGACGGAGCTTGCGGACGCCGAGGACCAACAGGATGACCAACAGCCCCATCACGATGAGGCCGTCCCACGCTCCGCTCATGACCGGGACCCTTCCGAACGGGGGTTTAGGGCATGTTCCGCGAATACATACCCTGCTGCGCGGCGCCCCAGCGGCACCGTCACTGCGTTCTCATCAGTCGACAGCCAAACCCGGGCGGGCCCCCGCTGTGCGACACTGCCGAGCTTGCGAGGCCGTGCACAGTAGGGGCACTCCTTCTTCGGCCTTGTGCCGGCACCACTGGATGCGCCGCTCGCGACGGGCAGCATCCACGGAATACGCCCTACAGACCCAGGCCCCGGCCCACGATCTCCTTCATGATCTCGGTGGTGCCACCGAAGATCGTCTGGACGCGTGAGTCCTGCCAAGCCCGTGCCACGGGGTATTCCATCATGTACCCGTACCCACCGTGAAGCTGGAGGCAACGGTCCATGACCCGGTTGCACATCTCGGTGGTCCACCACTTGGCCTTCGCGGCGTCCTCGACGGTGAGCTCACCCCGGTTGAGCAGCTGGACCGCCCGGTCCACGTAGGTGCGGCCCAGGTCCACCTCGGTGGCCGACTCGGCCAGGACGAAACGGGTGTTCTGGAAGCGTCCGATAGGTCGACCGAAGGCGGTGCGGTCACGGCAGTACTCGATGGTGTGCTGGAGCATGAAGTCGGCCGAGGCCACCGCGCAGGTGGCGATGGACAATCGCTCCTGCGGCAGGTTCCGCATCAGGTGGATGAAGCCCTGGCCCTCGGTGCCGATGAGGTTGGCCGCGGGCACGCGCACGTCGTCGAAGAACAGTTCGGCGGTGTCCTGCGCCTTCATGCCGACCTTGTCGAGGTTGCGGCCACGGTCGAAGCCGGGCGTATCGCGTTCGACGCAGATCAGGGAGAAGCCCTGCGCACCCGCCTCGGGGTCGGTCTGGGCGACCACGACCACCAGGTCGGCGTTGATGCCGTTGGTGATGAAGGTCTTGGCGCCGTTGAGCACGAACTCGTCGCCGTCGCGTACCGCGGAGGTCTTGATCCCTTGGAGGTCGCTGCCGGTCCCGGGCTCGGTCATGGCGATGGCGGTGATCAGCTCACCGGAGGCGAAGCCCGGCAGCCAGCGCTTCTTCTGCTCGTCGTTGGTCAGGCCCACCAGGTAGGGGGCCATGACGTCGTTCTGGAGGGTGACGCCGAGGCCTGTGGCGTGGGCACGGCAGATCTCCTCGTTGACGATCTGGTTGTAGCGGTAGTCGTGGACGCCGGTACCCCCGTACTCCTCGGGCACGCCGTGACCGAGCAGCCCGACCCGGCCCGCCCCGACCCACACCTGACGGGGGACGACGCCGTCCTTCTCCCACTGGCCGTGGAAGGGCTGGACCTCCCGCTTGAGGAACTCCGCGACCGATTCGCGGAAGAGTTCCTGGTCGGCGTCGAAGAGTTCCCGCTTCATGTGCTGCTCCGAGGGTGTCGGGGATCACTGTGTTCCCACACGGTAACCGAATCACGTTCGGTTATGAAGGTCGGGAGGCAAGTGGGGGCAAAGTTCCCGTTCCCCCTGGCGGTTCCCCGACCCGAGGAGGAAGGGGCTTCCTAGTGTGGCCGCAGCGGGGGCGCCGGACGGTGAGCGTCGCCTGCCACGATCGGGGAGGCGATTCGATGGCCCGTGGCGGCGGCGCCGACCAGGGCGCGGAGGATCGGCGCGAGCACCAAGGTGCGCGGATCGCGTTGATCATGACCGCCCTGATGCTCACGGTCCTGTTGTCCGCGCTCGACCAAACGATCGTGTCGACCGCGCTGCCGACGATCGTCGCCGACCTGGGCGGGCTCAACCACCTGTCCTGGGTGATCACCGCCTACCTCCTGGCCGTCACCGCCAGCACCCCGCTGTGGGGCAAGCTCGGCGACCAGTTCGGCCGCAAGAAGCTGTTCCTCACCTGCATCGCCGTGTTCCTCGTGGGCTCGATGCTGTGCGGGATCGCCCAGAACATGCTCCAACTGATCCTCTCCCGCGGCTTCCAGGGGATCGGTGGCGGCGGTCTCATGGTGTTGGCCTCGGCCCTCATCGGCGACGTGGTCTCACCACGCGAGCGCGGCAAGTACCAAGGGCTCTTCGGAGCGGTCTTCGGCGTATCCAGTGTCGCGGGCCCTCTCCTGGGCGGGTTGTTCGTGGACCACCTGTCGTGGCGGTGGGTGTTCTACGTGAACCTCCCACTGGGGCTGCTGGCGTTCGTGACGGTCCTGCGCTTCCTGCCCGGCCGTTCGCCCTACGGACGGCAGAACATCGACTACGCGGGCATCGTCCTGCTCGCCGCCACCGCCGTGTGCCTCACCCTGGTCGCCTCCTGGGGCGGGAGCGTGTACGGCTGGCTGTCCTGGCAGATCATCGGCTTGTCGGCGGGCGCGGTGGTCCTCGGCCTGGGCTGGTGGCTCACCGCCCGTCGGGCCACCGACCCGGTCATACCGCTGGGTCTGTTCCGTGATTCCACCGCCGTGGTGGCCATGGCCATCGGCTTCTGCGTGGGCTTCGCGATGATGGGGTCGATGGCGTTCCTGCCGTTGTTCCTCCAGATCGTGCACGGACTGTCTCCGACGGCGTCCGGTCTGCATCTGCTGCCGATGGTCGTGGGCATGCTGATCACCTCCGTCACGAGCGGTCGCCTGGTGACGCACACCGGAAGGTACAAGCCCTATCCGATCGCGGGAATGGCGCTCACCGCGACCGGCCTGTTCCTGATGTCGGGGATGGGGCCGGACAGTTCGCTGCTGGAGATGAGCCTGTACTTCTTCGTCCTGGGCGTCGGCCTGGGCCTGGTGATGCAGGTGGTGGTCGTGGTGGTGCAGAACGCCGTGGCCTACGAGGACCTGGGCGTGGCCACGTCGACGGCCACCTTCTTCCGGTCGATCGGGGGTTCGTTCGGCACGGCCGTGTTCGGCGCGGTCTTCGCCGGACAACTCGCCTCGAACCTGGCCGAGCGCGCGGAGGAGATCCGTCTGCCGCCCGGGGTGAAACCCATGGATCTGGAGTCCGACCCCAGGGCGCTGGATCAACTGTCGCCCGGCGAACAGGCGGGCTTCCTGGAGGCCTACGCCGACGCCATCGACGTCGTCTTCCTGACGGCCGTTCCCGTGGCGATCATCGGGTTCGTGCTGGCGGTGTTCCTGAAGCAGATCCCGTTGCGCACCACCATCACCACCCCGGACCTGGACGAGACCTTCTCCCCGGTGGCGGCGCCGAGCCGGACCACGATCGCTCAGGTCGAGCACGAGATCTACCAGGCCACCGGGGCCGAGGGCGCCGAGACGATGTACGGAAGGTTGCGGGAGGCCGCCGGTCTGGACGTGTCCATCGAGGGCTGCTGGGCGCTCAGCCACCTGGGCGTCAAGGGTCCGCTCTCGGTGGACCAACTGCATCGGTTCTCCGGCCTGGCGGTGTCCCGGTGGAGGAACGTGCACCAAGAACTCTTGGAGAACGGCTACCTGGTCTCCGACAGCGAGCCGTGGGAGTTGAACTGGCGCGGTGAGGACGCCGTCCGCAGACTCTACGAGGCGCAGCGCACCGCGTTGCGCTCCCTGCTCTCGGACTTCGACCCGGACGAGCATCCCGACGTGTTCGAGGTCCTGGAGAAGGTCACCGGGGACACCCTGGGCGATCAACGCGACGCGGGCCGCCTGGGTGACGCCGACGGGGGCCCGGATCGAGAGCGCGGCTGAGCTGGGCCGAGGGCGGGAAGTCGGGGGCGGGGGCTTGCCAGGGAGGTGAAACCGAATACAGTTCGGTTCAATAGGACGTCACATCCCAGCCCCTTGGAGGACCCCGTGGCCGAGGCATACATCGTCGGCGCAGTTCGTACCCCCGTCGGCACCAAGAAGGGCGCGCTCGCCGCGGTGCACCCGGCGGACCTGGGGGCGCACGTCCTCAAGGAACTCATCGAGCGCACCGGGGTCGACCCCTCCGCCGTCGAGGACGTCATCATGGGCGTGGTCAGCCAGGCCGGACCGCAGGCCCTGGACCTGGCCCGCACCGCGTGGCTCTCCGCGGGACTACCCGAGACCGTCGCCGGTGTCACCATCGACCGCCAGTGCGGCTCCTCCCAGCAGTCCATCCACTTCGCCGCCCAGGGCGTCATGTCCGGGACCCAGGACCTCGTCGTGGCGTCCGGTGTGGAGAACATGGGCATGGTGCCGATGGGCTCCAACGTCCAGCACGCCATCGAGAACGGCATCTCGCTGTACGGCGAGGGCTGGATCGAGCGTTACGGGACCCAGGAGATCTCCCAGTTCCGCGGCGCCCAGCTCATGTGTGAGAAGTGGGGCTACAAGCGCGAGCAGCTGGAGCGGTTCGCCCTGGAAAGCCACCGTCGCGCCGCCGCCGCTCTGGAGGCGGGCCACTTCGACTCCCAGATCGCGCCGATCGCCGGCGTCTCCCAGGACGAGGGCGTGCGCCCCGACACCACCATGGAGAAGATGGCCGGACTCAAGCCGCTGCGCGAGGGTTGGGAGCTCACCGCCGCGATCGCCAGCCAGATCTCCGTCGGCGCCGGCGCCCTGCTCATCGCCTCCGAACGCGCGGTGAAGCAGCACGGCCTGACCCCGCTCGCCCGCATCGTCCAGCTGTCGCTGATCGGCGACGACCCGGTCTACATGCTCACCGCGCCCATCCCCGCGACCAAGATCGCCTTGGAGAAGGCCGGTCTGAGCATCGACGACATCGACGTCACCGAGATCAACGAGGCGTTCGCGCCGGTGCCGATGTCGTGGATCGACGAACTGGGCGCCGACCCGGCCAAGGTCAACCCCAACGGTGGCGCCATCGCCCTGGGCCACCCGCTGGGCGCCACCGGTTCGGTCCTGATGACCAAACTGGTCAACGAACTGCACCGCACCGGCGGTCGCTACGGCCTGCAGACCATGTGCGAGGGCGGTGGCCAGGCCAACGTCACCATCATCGAACGCGTCTGACCCGCGCCCCCGAACGGGCCGCGCACCCACGGTGCGCGGCCCGTTCTCGTATCGGATCCAGGAAGCCGCTTGATAGCAGGCATGCAGGCGGTCACGATTCAGGTATGAGTCAGAGCGAGCACCCCACCCGGATGATGCGCGCGGTCACCGACCCGGGCCTGGAGGATGACGAGGCTCGGACGGTCCGAGTCAAACTCGCGCGGGCAGGCCTCCTGGATGAATCGGGTACCCCGCGCTCTCGGCCGAGTCGGGAGGCCGTCGAGAGGGCTCGCCGTGCCGCTGGAGGGGGAACCCCTTTGGAGGGTCTGGTGACGGAAGGCCGCGAGTGAGCGTATTCGCCGACACGTCCGCGATGACCAAGCTCTACGCGGACGAGCACGGAAATCGTGCGGTTCGTGCTCTGGAGCGGTTCACACCGGCGTCCGAAGAGCCCCCTCAGGTCGGGCGTCCCGGCCGGCGTGGGGTGGGGAGCGCCTCGCCGCCCACGCCGTTGTCCAGGCCGAGCCAGTCGGCCATCTCGGCCAGCTGTTCCATGAGCGCCGGCATGGTGTCGGCCGGGGCGTCCTCCTCCAGGGTGATCCGGCGGGCCAGGAGGGTTCCCGACGCGCGGTCGGCCTTGAGGTCGACCCGGGCGACCAGGTCCTCTCCCAGCAGGAACGGCAGCACGTAGTAGCCGTGCACGCGCTTGGCGGCGGGCACGTAGATCTCCAGTCGGTAGCGGAACCCGAACAGCTCCTCGGCCCGGTCGCGTGTCCACACCAGGGAGTCGAAGGGGCTCAGCAGGGCACGGGCCTCGACCTTGCGGGGGATTCGGGCGTCCTTGTGCAGGTAGGCGGTGCGCTCCCGGCCGCGTACGGACACCGGGACCAGTTCACCGGCCTCCACCAGGTCGCCGATGGCGGCGCGGGTCTCGGCGCCCTTGAGCCGGAAGTAGTCGCGCAGATCGGGTTCGGTGGCGATGCCGTGGGCCCGGGCGGCGATGGCCACCAGCTCCCGGTGCGCCTCCTGCGGGGTGGGGTGGGCGAGACCGTGCACCGCGGAGGGCAGCACGCGTTCGGGCAGGTCGTAGCGGCGTTCGAACTGGACGTTGCGTCCGTTGGTGGTGAGGTCGCCGATCCAGAACAGGTATTCCAGGCACTTCTTGACCTCGGACCAGTTCCACCCCCAGTGCTCCTTGGTGCGAGGCGCGTCCTGGGCCAGTGAGCCCTCGACCTCGCGGGCGGTGGCCGGACCGACCCGGGCCACCTCTTCGTAGACGGCCTTGACCAGGTGCGGCTTCTCCTCGCGGATGCCGTTCAACCAGCCGACGCGTTCCTGGGCGCGGTTGCGTTCCATCCGGTGCCGCATGAGCCGGTGGGTTCCGGGTGGCACCAGACTGGCCTCGTGGGCCCAGCACTCGACCAGCCGGGCCGGGCCGGACCCGACGGCGGTGGTGGTCGCCCGGTCCAGCAGGGCGGGGTCGTAGGCGCCCAGGCGGGCGAAGACCGGCAGGTACTGGCTGCGGGCGAGCACGTTCACGCTGTCGATCTGTAGGATCCCGATCCGGCGCAGCACCCGTGCCAGGTGGGCGAGGGTGGGTTCGCCCTTGGGACGTGGATCGGCGAAACCCTGGGCGGCCAAGGCTATGCGGCGGGCCTGGGGTGGGGAGAACTCGGCGTCGCGACGGGGGTGCGGTTCGACCATGCGACCCAACCTAACCTCCGGCACCGACGATCCGAGGTCTTCTCGGTTTCGGAGGGCTTTCCGACCGATCGACGAAAAAACCTTGCGCACAATGCGAACCGTAGGGAAGACTCGGCCGTCCAAGGAAGCGCGACGGAAAACAACCGAGCATGTGCCGGGAGTCGCACGACCCCGGTGCGGAGGACGGCCGCACCGGGGTTTCCTCATGTCAGGGGCCTGCCCGGGGCCGGGACGTCGGCGGGATGACTTAGCCTTCTGCTGTGCGTATCGCGACATGGAATGTGAACAGTGCCCGGGCCAGGGCCGAGCGGATCGGTGACTGGTTGGACCGCAGCGACGTCGACGTCGTCGCCATCCAGGAGACCAAGGCCCGCGATGACCAGTTCCCGGCGTCGGTCTTCACCGACCGCGGCTACGAGGTCGCCCATCACGGCCTCTCCCAGTGGAACGGGGTCGCGATCGCCTCGCGGGTGGGTCTCGACGACGTCCGGATCGGCTTCCCCGGCCAGCCCGGCTTCGGCGACCCCGAGGAACGCGAGGCCCGCGCCATCGCCGCCACCTGCAGTGGCGTCCAGGTGTGGAGCCTGTACGTGCCCAACGGGCGCGAGATCGGCCACCCCCACTACGACTACAAGCTGCGCTGGTTGGAGGCCCTGCGTCAGGCCGGCACCGCCCGCCTGGCCGAGGACCCCCAGGCGCAGATCGCCTACGTGGGCGACTTCAACATCGCCCCCCAGGACGACGACGTGTGGGACATCGCCGCCTTCGAGGGGCTCACCCACGTCACCGAACCCGAGCGCGCCGCCTTCACCGGGCTGGTCGAGGGCGGATTCGAGGAGGTCGTGCGCGAGTACACGCCGGGCCCGGGCGTGTACACCTACTGGGACTACAAGGGGCTGGCGTTCCCCAAGCGCAGGGGCATGCGCATCGACTTCGTGCTCGCCTCGCCGGCGCTCAAGGCCCGGGTGACCGGCGCGAGCATCGACCGCGAGGAACGCAAGGGCAAGGGCGCCTCGGACCACGCGCCCGTCATCGTGGCGTTGGACGGGGCCGACAGTCGGCCCGTCGACCGGGAGAAGAAGTGAGCGACGACGTGAATTCCAGAGTGCCCCGCCTGGCGGTCTTCGGCAGCGTCAACATGGACCTGGTCGCCTACGTGGGACGGATGCCGGGCGGTGGCGAGACCGTCACCGGGACCGACTTCCGTCAGGTTCCCGGTGGCAAGGGCGCCAACCAGGCCGTGGCCGCGGCGCGGGCGGGTGCTCGGGTGGCCTTCCTCGGCGCCGTCGGTGAGGACACCTTCGGGTCGGAGTTGCGCGCCAACCTGGAGGCGGAGGGGATCGACGTCAAGGGACTGCGCACCGTGCCGGGCGTCTCCGGCATCGCCCACATCGTGGTGGAGGGGGACGGCGGCAACCGCATCATCGTGGTCCCCGGTGCCAACGGTGAGGTCTCCGGGGTACCGGAGTCCGACCGCGGGCTGCTGGAGGGCGTCGACGCGCTGCTGCTCCAGTTGGAGTTGCCCATGGAGGCCGTGGTGGCCGGGGCGCGGATGGGTCGTGAGACGGGTGTGCCGGTCTACCTGACCCCCGCGCCCGCGCGTGAGCTCCCCGACGAGCTCCTGGCCGACGTGGACGTGCTGGTCCCCAACCAGCACGAGGCGGCGGCGATCACCGGACACGACGAACCGGTCGCCGCGCTGGCCGCGCTGCTGGAGCGTGTTCCGGAGGTGTTGCTGACCCTGGGTTCGGCCGGGTCGCTGTACGGGCGTCGCGGTGAGGAGCCGGTGGCGGTCCCGGCGCGGCGGGTGAAGGCGGTGGACACCACCGCCGCGGGTGACACCTTCTGCGGGTCCTTCGCGGTGGCCCGGGCCGAGGGGCGTTCTCCGCGAGAGGCGATGGAGTTCGCCGCGACCGCGGCCGCGATCTCCGTGGGACGGCACGGAGCGAGCTCATCGATGGCCACGCGCGATGAGGTGGAGGCCCTGCTCAAGGGCTGAACCGAGGACGCGAGCGTCGCTCTGTCGGGCGCACGACTTGAGGGCCCGGGTGGGTACGGCACCCGGACGGTTCAGGGCGTGTGCCCGATCTGCTTGAGGAAGGGCGCGGGGTCCTGGTTCTGGACGCGGACCTCCAGCACGACGTCGACCAGGTCGCCGACCATCCGGCCGCCCCAGGGGAGCGGGCCGCCGTCTCCCACGCCGAACTCGGACAGGTGCAGCTGGGTGGTGGCGGAGAAGAAGTGTCCGTAGGTGTCGTTCGGGGACACGTAGTCGGGTGCCTCACCGACCCATTCCGCGGCCAGGCTGACGGGACGTGAGCGGCCGTGCAGTTCCAGGTCTCCGTGGACCCGGAAGGAGTTCTGCCGGCGGCTGGGCTCCAAGGAGGTCGAGGTGAAGCGCAGCTTCGGGTGGTTCGTGACGTCCAGGAAGTCGGCCGAGCGCAGGTGGTCGTCCCGGGCCCGCACCCCGGTGTTGACGCTGGCAGTGGCGATCTCCACCTCGACGGAGGAGAGGGTGGGGTTATCGGTCACGTGCAGCTGACCGTACGCGTCGCCGAAGGTTCCCTGAACCCGACCGAAGCGCAGGTAGTGGGCGACGAAGATCAGGCTCGAGTGCAGTGGATCCAGGTACCAGGTACCCGGACCGGGGCCGAAGCCCGCGGCGGCTGTCATAGACGATATCTCCCGCTTGTCTGGTATGGGGCTTTTGTCCACATACTGTAAGTGTGATGTTCCACCGCAACGTGGGGTTCCGGTTCGAGTCACCACGAGAGATTCGACTCGCTCTGTCCGGGAAGTCCCCGAAAGCGACCATGACCAGCGACATCGAACCCCCTGGGAGGGGCTCTCGGACGGTCGGTCCAGGGCGGCCCCGCCCGGTTCCGGCCACCGCGGGACGGGAGGGGTCGGAGAACGAGAAAGGGCCGGGGCGTTCACCCCGGCCCTTCGTCCACTCGCGACTACATGTACTCGGGGGACTCCACACCGAGCAGGTCCAGGCCACGCACCAGCACCCGCAGCGCCACCGCGACCAGGGCCAGTCGCGACTCGCGCTCGGCGTCGGTCGCGGCGGTCAGCACCGGGCAGTGCTCATAGAACGCCGTGAGCGTCTGAGCCAGCTCGAACAGGTACGAGGACAGACGGTGCGGCTGTAGCAGGTCGCCGGTCTGTTCCACCACAGGGCCGAAGCCCAGCAGCTTCAGTGCCAGATCGCGCTCGGCGCTCTCGGACACGGTGATCCGACCCTCGATCCCGGCCGGGTCCACCTCGCCCTTACGGAAGATCGAACGGATCCGCGCCTGCGCGTACTGCAGGTACGGGCCGGTGTTGCCGGTCAGCGCCAGCATCCGGTCGAAGTCGAACACGTACTCGGTGTCGTGCGAGACCGACAGGTCCGCGTACTTCACCGCGCCGATGCCGACCTTGCGGGCGATCTCGGCCCGGCTCTCCTCGTCCAGGTCGGGGCGGGTCTCGGCGACCACGGCTGCGGCCCGGTCGACCGCCTCGTCCAGCAGTTGCATGAGCCGGACCGGTTGGCCGCTGCGGGTACGCAGGATCTTGCCGTCCGCCCCCAGCACGTTGCCGATCTGCACGTGCGTGGTCTCCACGTCCTCCGGCAGCCACCCGGCCTTGCGGGCGGTGGACCACACCATCTTGAAGTGCATGGCCTGCGGAGCGCCCACCACGTACAGGACGCGGTCGGCCTTGAGGTCGTCCACCCGGTAACGGATGGTCGCCAGGTCCGTGGTGGCGTAGCCGTAGCCGCCGTCGCTCTTGCGGATGATCAGGGGCACCGGCTTGTCCTCGCGGCCGGTGAAGCCGTCCAGGAACACGCACAGGGCGCCGTCGCTGACCTCGGCGATGCCCTTGGACTCCAGCTCCGCGCACACGTCGGCGAGCATGTCGTTGTAGCTGCTCTCACCGGCCAGATCGTCGTCGGTGAGGGTCACGCCGAGCCGGGCGTACACCTTGTTGAAGTAGACCTTGGAGAGGCCCACCAGCTTGCGCCACAACCGCAGCGTCTCCTCGTCGCCGCCCTGGAGGGCGACCACCCGACGGCGGGCGCGCGCGGCGAAGTCGCCGTGGTCCTCGCCGGAGGAGTCGAACTTGGTGCGGGCCGCCTGGTAGAAGGCGTTGGGGTCGGTGGTGAGCAGGTCGGACTCGGGGGAGTCCTCCCCGACCTCCAGCAGGTGCTCGATGAGCATGCCGAAGGGGGTGCCCCAGTCGCCGATGTGGTTCTGCCGGATGACGTTGTGACCCAGGAACTCCAGGGTGCGGGCCAAGGAGTCGCCCACGACCGTGGTGCGCAGGTGCCCGACGTGCATCTCCTTGGCCACGTTGGGCGCGGAGTAGTCGAGCGGGATGTTCTTCCGCTCCTGAAGGGGCACGCCGACGCGGTCGTCGTCGAGGAGCAGGCGCGCCTGGTCGGCGATCCAGTCCTCGCGAAGCGTGAGGTTGATGAAGCCCGGGCCGCTGACCTCGACGTCACGGCAGACGTCGGAGACGTCCAGGTGCTCCATGATCGCCGCGGAGACCTCGCGGGGCTTTCGGCCCAGACGCTTTGCGAGCGCGAGTGCGGCGTTCGCCTGGTAGTCAGCGAACTGGGACGGGCGGATGACGGGGTCGGTGTCGGCGAACTCGGGACCGAAGGCGGCGCCGAGGGCGGACTGGACCCGTCGCGAGAGTACTTCCTGCGGGTCGGCCATGGCTCCAAGCCTACCGACCGGCCACACCCGTCCCTACTGTTATGGCCCA
Organism: Nocardiopsis sp. NPDC006832; assembly: GCF_040635885.1. Taxonomy (NCBI): domain Bacteria; kingdom Bacillati; phylum Actinomycetota; class Actinomycetes; order Streptosporangiales; family Nocardiopsidaceae; genus Nocardiopsis; species Nocardiopsis sp. NPDC006832. The sequence continues at coordinate 23,338 of NZ_JBEYLC010000010.1, forward strand.
GGCCACATCCAGGACTTTCGGGGGCTGTGCGGAACCCCGACCCCTCCCTAGGCTTGAAGACATGAGAGACAGGAACCAACTGTGGGATCCGGCCTCCCCCGGAGTCATGCGACTGCCCTCCGGACGCCTGGTGCGCGGTCGCGGACTCGCCCTGCCGCTGCCGGCCGGCCCGCGCCCGGAGTTCGCGGTGTACCTGCTCGACCATGAACCGCCCACGGTCCAGTGGGTGGCCAGGTGGGTGCGCTGGGAGGACTTCGGGCTACCCACGGACGACACGGACACCCTGGAGCGCCTGCGGGAGGCGCTGGAGCGTTCGGGGGAGCAGCGGGTGGAACTGGCCTGTCTCGGCGGCCGGGGACGTACGGGGACGGCGCTGGCCTGTCTGACGGTCCTCGACGGCGTGCCCGCGAAGGACGCGGTGGGTTACGTGCGCGAGCACTACTCGACGCTCGCCGTGGAGACCACCGAACAGGAGGAGTACGTCCGCGGCCTCGCCGTGTAGTTCTGCGCCCTCGGCGGGGGGCCGATCAGCGTTCGTCCTGTGGGCGCCGGTGGAGCCAGACCGGTGAACGGTGGTGCACCCGTCGGCGTATCCGCTCGTCCATCCGCCCGCCCGCCAGGTCGTTGGCGAGCCGACAGGCGTGGGCCACGCTCGTGCGGTTGCTGTCGCCGTGGGCGATCACCACCGTGCCGTTCAGGCCGAGCAGGGCGGCGCCCCCGTAGGTCTCGCTGTCGAAGCGCTCGCGCAGTCGGCGCAACGCGCCTCGTTGCAGCACGGCCCCGGCCTTGGCGATGGTGGAGGAGGTGATCGCCTCCTTCATGGCGTTGAGGGTGAACCCGGCGGTCCCCTCGACGGTCTTGAGCGCCACGTTGCCGGTGTGCCCGTCGGTGACCACCACGTCCACCTTCCCGGTGAGCAGGTCGTGGCCCTCGACGTTGCCCTGGAAATCCAGGTCCGGAACCTCGGCCAGCAGCTCCACCGTGCGGCGGACCAGCTTGTTGCCCTTCCCCGGTTCGGAACCGATGGTCAGCATGCCCACCCGCGGGTTCTCGACGCCGAACGCCGTCTGCGCGTACGCGCAACCCAGGTGCGCGAACTGCACGAGCATCTCCGGCTTGGCGTCGGCGTTGGCGCCGGCGTCCACCAGGATCGTGGGCGTGGGCAGGGTGGGAAGGGTCACCGCCAGCGCGGGTCGTAGGACCCCCGGTCGGGTGCGCAGGCGGACGGTGGAGGTGGCCACGATCCCTCCGGTGGAACCCGCCGAGACCAGGGCGTCGGCGTCGCCGCGTCGGATGAGTCGGCAGGCGACGGCGGCGCTGGACCGGGGGCGCCGCCAGCTGGCCAGGGCGCCCTCGTCCATCGCGATGCTGTCCTCGGCGTGTACGACCGGGATGTCGCGCAGGGCGCCCTCCTCGGCGAGCATCGCCGCGATCTCGGTGCGTCGGCCCACCAGAAGCACGCGAAGGCCCAGGTCGCGGACGGCCGTCACGGCCCCGCGCACGATCTCTCGGGGTGCGTTGTCGCCACCCATGGCGTCCACCGCGATGATCGGCGGTGACGTTCGCGGAGCGGGGGATTCCGCGTCGGGTGTGCCACTCATCGTCGGTTGGTTCCTCACAGTCCGGGGATGCTACCGCGTCACCCTCGTCACGCCTTTATCGGGCGCGTTCGTACACTCATGCGAGGATACTTCCAGAATGTCCAGGTCAGGGCTGGATTTAACGTGGGGTGGGTACAAGACCCCCTGCGGGGGTATATCCGCTCGCCGGCTCCCCTGCTCGGAACACTCCGTGCACGGGAGACAACCGAATTTTCATCCAGAGGTGGTCCACCGGTACCCGTAATGCCGGAGCCACCCGCTCAGGGCTGCCTTCCGGGCACCCTGCCTACCGCAGGAGAGGAGAGGCGTGAGCGTTACGCCTGACGCGGCACAGTCCCCGTCCGCCGGACGTCGGTTTCGTGCCTACACGACGAAACACCTCGACGAGTTCACGGCGCGAGCCGGTCTCTCGACCGATGAGCGGCTCGCGGTCAAGGCGGTGGCACACGTGCTGCCGTTCCGCGTCAACAGCTACGTCATCGACGAGCTCATCGATTGGGACGCCGCTCCAGACGATCCGATCTACCGACTGGTCTTCCCCCAGTCGGACATGCTTCCGAAAGAGGACGTCGCCCGCATCGCCGACCTGCTGAGCGCCGGTGCCGGGCGAAAGGAGCTCAACGAGGCCGCCAACCAGGTCCGCGCCAAGCTCAACCCGCACCCCGCCGGACAGATGGACCTCAACGTGCCCACCATGGGCAACGAGGAGCCCATCCCCGGCATTCAGCACAAGTACAAGGAGACGGTGCTCTTCTTCCCGAAGCAGGGGCAGACGTGCCACGCGTACTGCACCTACTGCTTCCGTTGGGCACAGTTCGTCGGTGACGCCGACCTGAAGTTCGCGTCGGGCGAGATCGACCAGATGGTCGAGTACGTGCGTTCGCACCCCGAGGTCACCAGCGTCCTGTTCACCGGTGGCGACCCGATGATCATGGGCGAGGGGGTCATCTCCCGCTACATCGAGCCGCTGCTGGAGATCGAGCACCTCGAAGCGATCCGGATCGGTACGAAGGCCCTGGCCTACTGGCCGCAGCGCTTCACCACCGACCCGGACGCCGACGACACGCTGCGCCTGTTCGAGAAGGTCGTCGCCTCGGGCAAGAACCTCGCGTTCATGGCGCACTTCTCGCACCCGAACGAGATGCGTCCGGAGCTCGTGCAGGAGGCCGTGCGCCGCATCCGCGCGACCGGCGCCGTCATCCGCACGCAGGCTCCGCTGATCCGCACGATCAACGACGACTCCGCCACCTGGGAGAGCATGTGGCGGACGCACGTGCGGCACGGCATGGTGCCCTATTACATGTTCGTGGAGCGTGACACCGGCCCGCAGGACTACTTCGCGGTGCCGCTGGCCGAGGCCTACGACATCTTCCGTGGTGCCTACCAGAAGGTCTCGGGTCTGGCCCGGACGGTCCGTGGACCGTCCATGTCGGCGACCCCGGGCAAGGTGTGCGTGGACGGGGTGACGGAGATCGCGGGAGAGAAGGTCTTCGTCCTCCACTTCATCCAGGCGCGCGACCCGGAGCTGGTCGGCAAGCCGTTCTTCGCCCAGTACGACGAGAACGCGGCCTGGTTGTTCGACCTCAAGCCCGCCCTGGGCGCCACCCACCTGCCGTGGGAACAGGCCCCGGTCGGCGCCAACGGTCTGGTCGACCCCACTCGCATCTGACACGGAGCGTCGGACGCGTGAGGTTCAAGCGGTCCCGTCGGCCCATCCCTTGGGGCGGGCGGGACCGGGCGAGGTCGGCGGTCCCTTACCGCCGAACGTGCCACGCACCGGAACGACCTCCGATGAACAGACGGAGCCCGGCACCTGGTTTGGGGCCGGGCTCCGCTCGTGTGTACGTCGTGGACGGATGTCGGTCCGCGTGGCACGGGAGTGGACCACGCGGACCTCGACGTACACACGTTCCCGGGCTGGCTCTTCGTGGGGGGGTGGGGTGCCCGGGGTGGGGCGAGGGTCAGCTCAAGAGGGCGTCGAAGTCACCGGTCTTGGCGCCTCGAACGAAGGCCTTGATCTCCTCGGGGGTGTAGACGAGGGCGGGACCCTCGGGATCTCGGGAGTTCCGTACGGCGATGTCGCCGTCGGGGAGGGTGGCGACCTCTACGCAGTTCCCGTCCGGGTTGCTCCAGCTGCTCTTGGTCCAATCGACCCGTAGCCGGTCCGCGGGAACGCCGTTGTAGATCGGATACATCCTCAACCTCCTGGAACTTCGGGGGACTCGCGGGTGGTCCACAGGCGGCTCCAGCGCGCCGCACTCATCGGATCGGGCCGCCACGGTCCCGCCGATCGGGTCGGCCGCGCCACCGGATGGTCCTGATGTCCCCTTGCGAGGCCAAAGCGTAGTGCATGCACGTGCATCCGTGATTGCATCGGCAAGCACTCATGGGTCCGCGCGTAGAACCCCGGTGGAGGAACCGCATGTCAGGCCTAACGCGTGACGGGCGCCGATGGTTCGCCGTTTTCGGATCGTTCTTCACTCGTGGCCGAAGTAGGACACGCGGGGAAAGGACGAAGCCCCGGGCGTGAGACGACCGGGGCGGGTGGGGAAACGGGGGGAAGGTGGTGGTCAGTCGCCGTAGCGCTCCAGGAAGCCTTTGAGGATGCCCTCGGTCTGCGCCGGCAGCGGGGCCTGGGTGGCGAGGTGGTCCATGGTCTGGGCGTAGCCGCTCGTGTCGTCGTACTTGTCGAAGTACAGCGCGCTGTTCAACTGTTCCAGATACACCACGTCGGGCAGTTGCGGCGTGGGGAAGCGCATGATGCTGAACGGGCCGCCCGCCGCGGGGTGACCGCCCATGTCGAACGTGGCGATCTGGATGGTGATGTTGGGTCGCCGGGCCATCTCGATGAGGTGTTCGATCTGCTCGCGCATCACCTTCGAGTCGCCGTAGGGCCGGTGCAGGACCGCCTCGTCGATCACCGCCCACAGCCGCGGGGCGGGGATCTCCGCGTCGGGTCCGTCGGACAGACGACGCTGCCGATGCATGCGCATCTTCACGCGACTGTTCACGTCGTCGTCGGAGGTGGCCGTGCGGGAGAGGCGGATGACGGAGCGCGCGTACCCCTCGGTCTGCAGCAGTCCGGGGACGAACTGCACCTCGAAGGTACGGATCACCGACGCGGCCTCCTCCAAACCGACGTAGACCCCGAACCAGTGGGGCAGCACGTCACCGTACTTGTGCCACCACCCCTGGGCGTTGGCGCTGGAGATCAGCCCCAGGAGGGCCTCGCGCTGCTCACGCTCGTCCACTCCGTAGAGCTTCAGCAGGTCGTCGACGTCACGACGCTTGAAACTGACCTGACCGAGCTCCATTCGGCTGATCTTGGCGTGGGACGCGCGGATGGCGTATCCGGCGTCGTGCCGGGAAATGTCCTTCTCCTGGCGCAGCCGTCTGAGCTGGGTGCCCAACAGAATGCGCAGCACTGTGGGCCCACCACTGGAATTGGCCAGGAAATCCTGTGTGGCCTGGTGGTTCTCGACGGGATCGGCTACCACTTCGCCTCCCTAGGAGTGGTATTGGCGCGAGCGACCGCTCAGTATACCGATGCTGTTCTCGCCTCGACAGGTCTCGACGTGGATTCGGAGTGGGACCAAGGTCCCGTTCTACGAATCAACGGCGATGAGGGTGAATTCTTCGCCAGGCCCCTACCAATAAGGCCGAAGCTTCCTATAGGGTTGCCGAACGTTGATCTGCACGTGCATCTGTGTCTTACGTCTGTAAGCGACATACAGGACACTGCGGAAGCGGACTCGCGAACCGACATCACCCGTGAGGACAGTGATGAACGCAGAGCTGATGCCCTCGGAGCTGCAGACCAGGGCATCCTGGGGCCACCCGGCACTACCGCGGGGTCGGTGGGACGTCGGGCTCGGCGACCTGAGGATCGGACAGGGCACGCTCGGGCTGGGCGCGGCCGCGCACGCCTACGCCGCGGTGCCCACCTCGGTCGGCGCGGCCCGACGATTCGCCGTCAAGTGCCTGAACGAGTGGGGGATGTCCGAGGTCACCGAGAACCTCTGCCTGATCGTCTCCGAACTCGTCGGCAACTCCTGTCGCCACGCCGTCTCCGGACGCGTCCCCGAGGACACCCGTGTCCTCCTCCAACTCCGACCACTGCCCTCCGTCGACGCCGTGGTCTGCATGGTCGCCGACCCCGAGGCGCGAGGGCCGATGCGGGTCTCCGCGCACCAATTCGCCGAATCCGGCCGGGGCCTCGGCCTCGTCGCCGCTTTCGCGCGTGAATGGGGATGGAATCCCATCACCGGACACGGAAAGGTCGTCTGGGCGGAGTGCGGCCCGGACCCCTTCTGACCTCGAAAGGCATCATCGGGCATCTCCCTGGCCCACTCCGGAACGGAAAAAGCGGAAGGGAACGCGGGAGAGCGGTTACGACTCCTCTGGGCGAGTAGGCTGTCAACGCATGTCGGTATTCGACCGGCAGCGATAGACGAACAACCCCACAGACCCCGAACCGTGGGAGTGAGGCGTGGCCGTACTGGACCCCGACCGTGAGCACTTCCCCTGCGATGGCACGACCATCGTGCGCTTGGATGGCGAGATCGACATCGCCACCGCCGAGGAGGCCTACTCCCGGTTGAGCGCCGCCGTCCTGGAGGCGTGCGCGATCGTCGACCTGTCCGACGTCGGCTTCATCGACGCCTCCGGGGTCAACGTCCTCATCGGAGCGGCCCGACTGGCCTCCGGCCGTCAGCGGCACCTGCTGATCGCGGGCGCCCCCCGGCAGCTCCATCGGATCCTCGACGTACTCGAACTGCGCTCCGTGCTGCCGACCCACCCGGATACCCTGGCGGCCCGCGCCACCCACGCCGCATGGGCGGCCCACTGAGCGGTACCCGAAAGGGACGGGGCGTGCCGCCCGGGGGAACACCCCCGTTCGACACGCCCCGCGAGGGACGTTCCTACTCCACGGTCACGCTCTTGGCGAGATTGCGCGGCTGGTCGACGTCGTTGCCCTTGGCCAGGGCCAGCTCACAGGCGAACACCTGCATGGGGATCGTCGAGACGATCGGCTGCAGCAGGGTCGGCACCGCGGGGATCTCGATGAGCACGTCCGAGTACGGTCGGACCGACTCGTCGCCCTCCTCGGCGATCACGATGGTGCGGGCGCCACGGGCGCGCACCTCCTGGATGTTCGACACGATCTTGTCGTGCAGCACGCTGCGGCCCTTGGGGGAGGGGACCACCACGACGACCGGCAGGCCCTCCTCGATCAACGCGATCGGGCCGTGCTTGAGCTCACCGGCGGCGAACGCCTCGGCGTGCATGTACGCCAATTCCTTGAGCTTGAGAGCACCCTCCATCGCCACGGGGTAGCCCACGTGGCGGCCCAGGAACAGGACCGTGTCCGCGTCCGCCAGCGAGTGGGCCAGCTCACGGACCGGCTGGATCGTGTCCAGGACCTTCTCGATCTGCTCGGGCATCGTGGCGAGCTGGGCGATGACGGCGTTGATCTCGTCGCCGAACTTCATCCCGCGGACCTGCGCCAGGTAGAGACCGACCAGGTAGCAGGCGGCCAGCTGGGTGAGGAAGGTCTTGGTGGCGGCCACCCCGACCTCCGGACCGGCGTGTGTGTACAGCACACCGTCGGATTCGCGCGGGATGGTGGACCCGTTGACGTTGCAGATCGCCAGGACCTTGGCGCGCTGCTCCCGGGCGTAACGGACCGCCATCAGGGTGTCCATGCTCTCGCCGGACTGGGAGATGGCGATGACCAGGGTCTGCTGGTCCAGGATCGGGTCGCGGTAGCGGAACTCGCTGGCGACCTCCACCTCGCAGGGGATCCGGCACCAGTGCTCGACGGCGTACTTGGCGATCAGACCCGCGTGGTAGGAGGTACCGCAGGCGATGATGACGATCTTCTCGACGCCGCGCAGGTCGGCGGGGCTCAGACGCATCTCGTCCAGAGTGAGCTGGCCGTCGACGGTCACCCGGCCCAGGAGGGTGTCGGCCACCGCGCGCGGCTGCTCGACGATCTCCTTGAGCATGAAGTAGTCGTAGCCGTCCTTCTCGGCGGCGGAGGCGTCCCAGTCCACGTGGTACTCGTTGACGTCCACGGGGACGCCGTCGTAGTCGGTGACGACCACGGAGTCGGCGCGCAGTTCCACGACCTGGTCCTGGCCCAGTTCCACGGCCTCGCGGGTGTGGGCGATGAACGCCGCCACGTCGCTGGCCAGGAAGTTCTCGCCCTCGCCACGGCCGACGACCAGCGGGGAGTTGCGGCGGGCCGCGACGACCAGGTCGGGGTCGTCGGTGGAGACCGCGACCAGGGTGAAGGCGCCCTCCAGACGCTTGCAGACGTCGCGCATGGCGCCGGCCAGGTCACCGTCGCCCCGGCTCGCCAGCGTGGTGCTGAGCAGGTGGGAGGCGACCTCGGTGTCGGTCTCGGACAGGAACTTGCAGCCCTGCTCCTCCAGCTCCAGCCGGAGGGTGGCGAAGTTCTCGATGATGCCGTTGTGGACGATCGCGACCCGGTTGTCGTTGTCGACGTGGGGGTGGGCGTTCACGTCGTTGGGGGCACCATGGGTGGCCCAACGGGTGTGCCCGATCCCGGCGCCGTCCCCGGAGATGGGTCGCTCTTCAAGGGCCTGACGCAGGTTGGCGAGCTTACCGGCTCGCTTGTCCGTGTGCAGGGCGCCCTCGCCCAGCACGGCGACACCCGCGGAGTCATATCCGCGGTACTCCAACCTCGCGAGGCCGTTCACAACGACCTCAAGCGCCGGTTGCGGCCCGACGTAGCCAACGATTCCGCACATGGCCGCCAGCGTAAGTGAAAAGGTGGGCTGGTTCGACCAGTGAGAGGTCCATACCACTCACTGTTTTCGCAGGTCTCGGTATAGACCATTTGGTGTATGCGGAGTGGATCGCGCAGGTGGGGGGACTGGTCTGGTCCACGAGTGGAACCGGTTCCACTCCGTCCGGATCAGGACAAAAAACCTTCGGAGTCGGCGTGGTGAACGTGTGGTTTCGGGAACGATCGCGCACCAGGTCGGCCAATGAGGGGGCCGGCCGCCCGGGACGGCGGAGCGGCTGCTCTAGGGTGGTCAACCGTGTCTCACGTGACGAAGAACGGCTTCTCCTCACCGTACGTGGAGTTGGACCGCCCGGCCTGGGCCGCGCTCCGCGCCTCCACGCCCCTGTCCCTGACCGAAGCCGACCTCAACGAGCTTCGCGGGACCAACGACCCCACCTCCCTTGAGGAGGTGCGCGACATCTACCTGCCCCTGTCCAGGTTGCTCAACCTGTACGTCGGCGCCACCCAGCAGCGGCACGCGGCGGTGCGCGCGTTCCTCGGCGAGTCCGATCGCCCGGCCCCGTTCATCATCGGGGTCGCCGGCAGCGTCGCCGTGGGCAAGTCCACCACCGCGCGGCTCTTGCGCTCCCTGCTCGCCCAGTGGCCCAACCATCCCGACGTCGAACTGGTCAGCACCGACAACTTCCTGTACCCCAACGCCGTCCTTCAGTCCCGCGGACTCATGCGGCGCAAGGGGTTCCCGGAGAGCTACGACCGGCGCGCCCTGGTCAGGTTCGTCTCGGAGATGAAGGCCGGTGCCGAGCGCCTCGACATTCCGGTGTACTCCCACCTGCACTACGACGTGGTGCCCGACGAACGCCAGACGGTTCACCGGCCCGACATCCTCATCGTGGAGGGCATCAACGTCCTGCAGCCCGCCACCGCCGGACGCCTGGCCGTCGCCGACTTCTTCGACTACTCCATCTACGTCGACGCCAAGGTGGAGAACGTCCGCAACTGGTACCTGGACCGGTTCCGGGAACTGCGCCGGACCGCCTTCTCCGACCCGCGTTCCTACTTCCACCACATGGCCACCACCATCGGCGAGGACGAGGCCGTGGATTTCGCGGCCAACACCTGGCGCACCGTCAACGAGGTCAACCTCCTGGAGAACATCCGCCCGACCCGTGGCCGCGCCACGCTCGTGCTGTTCAAAGGCGAGGATCACCGCGTCAGCCGGGTCCGCCTGCGTAAGACCTGAGGGACGAAACCGGCCAAAGGCTGCACAAAAGGGCGGGGTTCGCCCGTTCGGGTAGATTGGATCGTTCGGTCTCGCGACCCCACGGGGTCGTCTGTGCGCGCTCAATGGATCGGAACGAACCGGACCTCATCGGTGACCGGGGCGGGACCCCGCGCACGCGCGAAGCCGCGTCCTGTCCCGCCGACCAGAGGTCCGCCCATGACCACAGCCGATCCCACGACCATGCCTCCCGAGTCCGAACCCGATCCCGAACTCGCATCCGAACGCCGTCATCTCGCGGCGGCCCGCGCCGCCCTGAACCGCATGCGCGAGCACGTCGACGCCACCGAGCTGCTCTTCGGTGACGTGGTCAAGGACAAGGTCACCGACGCCGCCCTGCGCCGCGGCCGTGAGCGTCGACTCGCGGAGCTGACCGACATCCCCGACGCGCCCCTGTACTTCGGACGCCTGGACTTCGACCACGGCACCGTCTTCCTGGAGGAGGACGAAGAGGGCGGGTCCGGACCCCGGGCCGCCGACGAGCCCGACCGGATCCACATCGGCCGACGCCACGTGTACGACGCCGACGGCCGCCCCATGGTCCTGGACTGGCGCGCGCCCATCAGCATCGCCTACTACCGGGCCTCGCCCGCGGACCGGATGCTGGTGCGCATCCGGCGCCGCTACGGGTTCACCACCACGCCCGACGCCGACGGTGAGCCCCGGACGCTCCTCACCGCCTTCGAGGACGAGGACCTCCTGGCCGACCCGGACGCACCGGCCCCCGCCAGTGAGCTCCTCACCACGGAGATCGAACGGCCGCGCACCGGACCCATGCGCGACATCGTCGCCACCATCCAGCCCGAGCAGGACGATCTGGTCCGAGCACCGCTGGAGACCACCCTGTGCGTCCAGGGCGCTCCCGGCACCGGCAAGACCGTCGTGGGCCTGCACCGCATCGCCTACCTGCTCTACACCGAGCGCGCACGGCTCTCCCGCACCGGGGTGGCGATCATCGGGCCCAACCGCTCCTTCCTGTCCTACATCCGCGACGTCCTGCCCGCCCTCGGCGAGGTGGACGTCCACCAGACCACCGTCGTCGACCTGCTCACCCGGGACCTGCCCGAACGGGCCAGGCACGCCCAGGGATGGATCCGCCGGATGGAGACCCCGGATGCCGCGCGGGTCAAGGGTTCCGCGGTCATGGCCGAGGTGCTCCGGCGCGACCTGTGGGCGAACCTGCGCGAACCGGAGGAGACGGTGATGGTGCGCGAGGGCTCGCGCCGGTGGCGGCTGTACCCGGAGGACGTGCGCCCGCTCGTCACCGAACTGGCCGAACGCGGGGTGGCCTACGGTTCGGGGCGTGAACTGCTCTCGCACCGCATGGCGCACGTGATCCTCACCCGAATGGAGGCCGAGGGCCGGACCTGTGACGACCGCACCCACACACGGGTACGCAGGGACCCGGCGATCCGTACGGCGGTCACCGCGCTGTGGCCCAAGGTCGACCCACTGAAGATGGTGCTGGGGCTGTTCACCGACCCCGAACGCCTGGCCCGCGCGGCGGAGGGCCTGCTCACCGCCGAGGAACAGGCCCTGCTGCGGCTGCCGGGCAACCCGCGCGGCCCCAAGTCCGCGAAGTGGTCGGAAGAGGACCTGGCGCTGGTGGACGAGGCGGCGGCGCTGATCGAACGCCCTTCCGGGATGGGGCACGTCGTGGTGGACGAGGCCCAGGACCTGAGCCCGATGCAGTGCCGGGCGATCGCGCGACGCAGTGGTTCCGGGTCGCTCACGGTCCTCGGGGACATCGCCCAGGGCACGAGCCCCTCGGCCGCGCGAAACTGGTCGACGCTCCTGGAACACCTGGGAAAGCCCACCGGCCACCTGCACGTGCTGGACCGTGGCTACCGGGTGCCCGCGCAGATCATCGACTTCGCCGCCCGACTGCTGCCCACCATCGCCCCGGGGCTGGGGGTTCCGTCCGCGGTGCGCCGGTCGCCGGGGGCGCTGCGTCTCTCCCCGGCCGTGGGCGACCCGGCCCCCACGGTGGCGAAGGCCTGCCGCGCCGCGCTCAAGGGTGAGGGGTCGGTGGGCCTGATCGCCGCCGACCACCAGATCGCCGAACTGAGGTCGGCCCTGGCCGCCGAAGGGGTGGAGGCGCCCTTGTTGGGCGAGGCCGGTCTGGACGACGCGCGACTGATCGCGGTTCCGGCGAGCCTGGCCAAGGGCCTGGAGTTCGACGCCGTGGTGGTGGTCGAGCCCGCCGCGATCGTCGAGGCCGAGGAACGGGGAGCCAACCGCCTGTACGTGGTCCTGACCCGAGCGGTGAGTTCGCTGCACGTGGTCCACGGCCGTGCCCTGCCACCCGAACTCACCTGAATTCGGACACGCGTCCGGCCGCGAGGGGACCTTCGACCGGAAATGGTCGGCCCGGGCGAAACCTCGCCGCCACTTTCCACGTCCGACAGGGGCGAGGACACGTGTGAAGGGGGAGCGGTGATGCGGGGAGTCGTCCTCGACGATCTCAGGTATCCGGAGGGGACGGGGGACCCGGCCCTGGACCGACGGCTGTGGCGGGCGTTGGAACAGGCCGGGGCCGATGAACCGGAACGCGCCGGCGAGGATCTGCGCGAACTGCACCGGGAACTCGGCGAGCGGCTGGGCGCCGACCATCCCGACACCCTGTCCGTTCGGGTCCACGCGGCGCTGTGCCTGGAACGGAGGGGCGACCCGGTGGGGGCCGCCGTCGACCTCAGCGGACTATGGGGAGAACTGTCCGTGAGCGTCGGCCCCCTGCATCCCCACATGCTCGCCCTGCAGGCCGAGATCGCCCGGCTGTGGGGAGAATCCGACCTCGTCGACCTGGCGGCCGATGGCTATGGCCGCCTCGTGGACCTGCTCGAACAGGCCCGTGGCGTCGACGACCCCGACTCCCTCGCCGCCCGGGAACGGCAGGCCTGGTGGACCGGGAAGACCGGACAACCGGAAAAGGCCGCGCTCGCCTACGCCGACCTGCTGGACCGACAGCGCCGCGCTCTGGGCCCCAACCACGCCGACGTCCTGGAGAGCCGTGGGGAACTGGTGCGCTGGTACTCCGCCGCCGGCGACCGGGCGAGGGCGGCACGGGTCTGCGCGGACCAGGTCGCCGCCCGAGAGCGCGTCCAAGGCCTCTCCCACCCCGACACCCTCGCCGCCCTCCTCCAGTCGACGCGACTGCACTCGGAGGCCGGGGATCCGGCCGGCGCGGCGCGGGCCTGCGCCGCGCTACTCCGTGCCCGGCTGACGACGAAGCCGCTCCGAGACCGTGAGGTCCTCAACACCCGTCGGATGCTCGCCCATCACCGGGTCGAGGCCGGGGACCTGCTGCGGGCCGAACACGACTACGAGGAGCTCCTTCCGGACCTGGAATCCTCCCTGCCGTCGGACCACCGCATCACCCTGCTGGCCCGGTTCGGCCGTGCCCGCCTGCTGTTCCTGTTGGGCGAGACCGACCTGACCAGGACCGAACTGGCCCAGACCCTCCCCGGCCTGCGGCGGGTGTTGGGGGAGGACCACGAGGACGTACTGGACGCGTGGTTCCTGCTGGCTGCCTCCATGGTCACCACGGGCGAATCGGAGGAGGCGCTCATCGAGGCCGAGGCGCTTCTGCCGCGGCTACGCGACCGGTACGGTCCGCGCCACCACACGACCCTGTTCGCTCGGGCGCATGTCCTGGAGGGACGCGGCGACCCGGCCGCACTCGATGTCTACGGGGAACTGCGTGCCGAGTGGGAGCGAGCCCTGGGCCCCACCCACCCCAACACCCTGCTCGTCCGGCTCCGGCTGGCCACCGAGGGCGACCTGTCCGAGGAGGTCGAGCGGCGCGCGCTCACCGCCCTGTTCGAGGAGTTCCGCACGGCGTTGGGACCGACCCACGGGCTGACCGTCATGTTCCGGGCGCTGCTCATCACCCTGGAGGAGGACGAGGTCACGTCCCTGTCCGAGTTGGGCGAGCTTTACCGGCGGTGCGTGGAGAACCTGGGGACCGACGCCCCCGGCACCCGGGCCGCGTTGGAGGCCTACACCGAGTGGCTGGGGCACGTCGTAGGTCGGGAGAGCGGCCTGGAAGGCCCCGACACCCCCGAGGTTCCGGAGGGTGTCGGGCGGCAGGCGTGACGGCGGGTCAGCTCAGCCGCTCGGGCGCGCGGACCCGGTCGCCACGTCGCTTCCAATGGCCGGGGACCAACCCCACGGCCAGCAGCCACAGGGCGACCGTCACCAGGTGGAGGCGTTCCGCCATCCCCAACGCGACCCCCGGGGAGCCGTCCCCGGACGAGAGGTACACGCCGGCGGCGAGCACCAGGACGACCACGGCGGCCACCGCCTGCGCGGCGGTGATCAGCGCCAACACGATCCAGGAGCGTTCGCCCGCCACGTGCCGGTCCCTGGTGAGCGCGGCCGAGGCCACCAACGCCGCGAGGGTCGCTACCACGGCCAGCGGCGGTTGGAGGACGCTCACGCCGCCCATCCCCTCCACCACGGACTCCACCGCGCACGCCGCGTCGGTGGACAGCACACACCGCCCGGGCAGCAGGGACGAGATCAGGGACGTGACGCCGAACACGACCATGGACCACCACGAGATCGTCAGCCACCGGCGCGGTCGCTCGGCGCCCAGTGCCAGCCCGAGGCCGGCTGCGAGCACGACCAGGATCGCGGCGGTCCGATGGGCGCTGTCCAACATCCGCCCGAATGTGGAGTCGGGGTCGGCCAACGCGCCGGTGTCGGAGCCGAGCCCGACAGGAAAGACGACCTCCAGTGCCCACATGCTGTAGACCACGGCGGCCACCACCGCGGCCACACGGCCGTCACGGTGGTCCCAGTGCAGGTGTCCGGTGTTCGAGTGGGACATCGCGTTCCCCATCCGCCGATGACTCGCTTATGTCTCTCGGACGCGACCTGACGTCCGCGCGTTCCGTTCCTGCGGGGACACTGGTCGTCCTGGGACCTTACGTCACCCAACTCGCGGCGGCACTGTTATCCGCGGGTGCGTGTTCAGGCGTCATCATCGGGAAGAGCATGGAAACACCGGCGGGGGACGAAGTTCCCATGGCCGCCGATACCTACGGAAAGGGCGCACGCAGATGAACGGCGCTACCACGACACGATGGATCGTCGTGGGGGTGGACGGCAGCGACTCCAGCAGGCACGCGTTGGAATGGTCGGCGCACCAGGCCATGCTTCGTGGTCTGGGCGTGTTGATCGTCGCCGCCGCGCGCCCGCTGGCCACGGACGGTTTCGACGTGTGGTCGAGCGTCGAGGAACAGGCTCGGGCGACGGAGGGCTCGGGGGCACGAACTCTGCTCGACCACGCGCAGGACTGGGTGTCACGGCTGTTCCCCGAACTGTCCGTGCGTACCCGGATGTCGTTCGACCGGCCCGCCCAGGCCCTGATCACGGAGTCCCACGAACCGGGGGTGGCGGCGGTCGTGGTGGGCTCGCGCGGACTGAGCGGGATCGCCGCGGCGTTCGTGGGGTCGGTGGGCATCGAACTGGCCGCTCGTTCACCTGTGCCGGTCATAGTGCTGCCCCGGGACCACGCCGCCGCGCACGGGGTGCGCAGCCGGGTCATCGTGGGGGTGGACGGTTCCGAGCCAAGCCGTCGGGCGTTGAAGTTCGCCTTCGACCAGGCGGAGTTCGCCGACGCCGACCTGGTGGCGGTCAGCGCCTGGCAGCCGTTGGTGGCGTTCGCCGCCGCGACCGGACCCATCCCGCCGGAACTGTTCGACGACGCGACGGCCGCGGAGGCCGCCAGGCAGGCCCTGGACGAGGAACTGATGGACCTGCGGTTGGCGCGGTCCAACGTCCGGGTGCGCACACGGGTGGTCCGCGCGCACCCGGTGGTGGCCCTTCTCGAAGAGGCCACCCCCGCCGACCTGATCGTGGTGGGCTCGCGCGGCCGCGGCGGGTTCCGCGGCCTGCTGCTGGGCTCGGTGAGCCACTCGGTCCTGCACGGCGCCCGGGGCCCGGTGGCCATACTTCGTTGATCTGCGAAGACCCGACAGTGGTCTAGGCGGTGTTTTTTCGGGCCTCCGCCGGCGCTTCGGCCCAGGGTCGGCGACCCCCGTGTGACGAACAGCACGGTGTGTCGTCGTGGATACGCCTCCGGCCCGCAGTGCAGGGAAAAGCGGCCCCGAGTCGTGCCGGGGCGAGCCCGTCGAGCGCGTGTGGGCGCACCGTGGTCGAGTGCCCGAATCCCTTGCCATGCAGCGGAATCCGATATCTCGCGCGGCCATTATTAGACCACTGGCCTAGACCAATTGGTCAGTTCTGCTCCTCGTCGTTCATCATTCGAGAGATCTCGTCATTCGAAGAGGAGCCGTTGTGACTGCTGACGTGGGTATTGACGTGGGCACCGCCCTGACCGACAACGAAGAACTCATCTCCTGGGTTCGTGACGTCGCGGAGCTGACCAGGCCGGACGAGGTCGTGTGGTGTGACGGCTCCGAGGAGGAATGGACCCGCCTCACCGACCTACTGGTCGAGCAGGGCACGTTCACCCGCCTCAACTCCGAGAAACGGCCCAACAGCTTCTACTGCAAGTCCGACCCGAGCGACGTCGCCCGAGTGGAGGACCGCACCTTCATCTGCTCCGAGCGCGAAGAGGACGCGGGCCCCACCAACAACTGGATCGCCCCGGACGAGATGCGCGACACCTTCGGCGAGGTCTTCAAGGGCGCCATGCGCGGCCGCACCATGTACGTGGTGCCCTTCTGCATGGGTCCCCTCGGCGGTGACATCTCCCAGCTCGGCGTCGAGATCACCGACTCCCCCTACGTCGTCGTCTCCATGCGCATCATGGCCCGCATGGGCACCGCCGCCCTGCGCCTCATCGAGGAGCGCGGCGAGTTCGTCAAGGCCATCCACTCCGTCGGCGCCCCGCTGGAGCTCGGACAGCAGGACGTCGCCTGGCCCTGCAACACCACCAAGTACATCTCGCACTTCCCCGAGACCCGTGAGATCTGGTCCTACGGCTCCGGCTACGGCGGCAACGCCCTGCTCGGCAAGAAGTGCTACGCGCTGCGCATCGCCTCGGTCATGGCCCGTGACCAGGGCTGGCTCGCCGAGCACATGCTGATCCTCAAGGTGACCTCGCCGCGGGGCGAGTCCCACTACGTCGCCGCCGCCTTCCCGAGCGCCTGCGGCAAGACCAACCTCGCCATGCTCCAGCCGACCATCCCCGGCTGGAAGGTCGAGACCGTCGGTGACGACATCGCCTGGATGCGCTTCGGCGCCGACGGACGGCTGCGCGCCATCAACCCCGAGGCCGGCTTCTTCGGCGTCGCGCCCGGCACCGGCGCCAAGACCAACGCCAACGCGGTCGAGACACTGTGGGGCAACAGCATCTTCACCAACGTCGCCCTCACCGAGGACGGCGACGTGTGGTGGGAGGGCCTCACCGAGGAGCCCCCGGCCGGCCTGACCGACTGGAAGGGTCGTCCCTGGACCCCCGAGTCCGGTGAGCCCGCCGCCCACCCCAACTCCCGCTTCACCACCCCGGCCGGGCAGGCCCCGACGATCGCCGACGAGTGGGAGGACCCCGCGGGTGTGCCGATCTCGGCCATCCTGTTCGGTGGCCGTCGCGCCACCGCGGTGCCGCTGGTGAGCGAGTCCCTCAGCTGGCAGCACGGCGTCTACCTCGGCGCCAACGTCTCCTCCGAGAAGACCGCCGCCCAGGAGGGCTCCGTCGGTGAGCTGCGTCGCGACCCGTTCGCGATGCTGCCGTTCTGCGGCTACAACATGGGCGACTACTTCGCCCACTGGCTGAAGATCGGTGCCGGCGCCGACCAGGCCGCGCTGCCCAAGATCTTCTACGTCAACTGGTTCAAGAAGGACGCCGACGGCAAGATCGTCTGGCCGGGCTTCGGTGAGAACAGCCGCGTCATCAAGTGGATCGTCGACCGGCTCGAAGGCGAGGCCGAGGCCGTGGAGACCCCGATCGGTCTGGTGCCGACCGCCGACGGCATCGACACCGAGGGGCTGGACATCTCCGACGAGGACATGAGGTTCGTCCTCGACGTCGACACCGACGTCTGGAAGCAGGAGGCCGCGCTGGTCCCCGAGTTCTTCAAGACCTTCGGTGACAACCTCCCCAACGAGCTCTGGGACGAGTACCACGCGCTGGTGAACCGCCTGGAAGGGTGACCATCCAGGTCGTCCCCTCCCTTTCCGCGCATCGGGGGTCGACCGACTGCGAGGGGGCGCGGGCACGACGGTGCCCGCGCCCCCTCGTCGTGGGTCAGCGACAGGAGACGTGGCCGGTGCGGAACGTCGTGTCCTGCTCAGAGACGTGCATCCGTCCCTGGACGTTGCCGATCGAGGCGATGCCGGTGGTGAAGGACGCGGACCGGCCCGCGGAGATCACCTGGGGCCCGCCCTTGCGTTCCAGCCGACCGATCTGGCCGACGCGCAGCTCCACGGTGATCCGGCTTCCGGAGGCCTTGGAGTAGCTCACCCTCGCGGTGGTGCAGTCGGTGGTCCGGATGGTGAGGGTCCCGTGGGTGAGCGCGGCCGAGTCGGCGGCCAGGGTGCCGACCTCGTCGGGATTCTCCACGGTGTCGGCGTACTCGGGGTTCTCGGCCAGGAAGGTCTCCAGGCTCTCCACATCATCACCGACCTCGTAGAAGCCATCGTCGGTGATGATGACCTCCACGGAGGAGCGCTGCGCGCGATCGTCCTCGGCGACCGCGGCGGAAGGGGCGAGGAGGACCGAGGCGGTGGTCACGGCGGCGAGCGCGGTGAGTCGGGACAAGGGTCCACGGGGGGAGAGGAGGGTGGGCACGGGTGGTCCTTCCGAGGACGCTGGAGTGGGGAGAGCGGCGCTGAGAACGTACCAACCGGTACGTCGGGGTCCAAGGGGCGAGGTCTCGGCGGACGGGGCGGGGGACAAATGCGGGCGTTCATCCGTTCCGGGGGCGGGGCCGGTCGGGGCGTGTTAACGATGACCAGTCGATACCCGTTTCTCCTGCTGGGAGCCCCGATTGTCCACCCTGCTGCTGCTTGCCGCCCTCTTGATCGTCATGGTCGCCGGCGCCGTACTGATCTCCCGACGCCTCCAGGTCGACGATGAGTTCTCCGGCGGTGCCCTGGGCGCCACCATCGCTCCCTGCGTGCTCGCCCTCTACCTCGTGGCCGCCGCCATGGGCGCGGTGATCGCCTGGGAGAACTTCACCACCGCGGAGGACGGGATCGTCGCCGAGGCCGGCGCGGCGCAATCCTTGTACTGGAGCACCACCGCCCTGCCCGAGGACGAGGCCACCGTGGTTCGCGAGAACCTTCGCGCCTACCTGACGACCGTGGTCGAGGACGATTGGCCGCGCATGGTGGCCGAGGGGGAACTCAGCACCGAGGGGGACGAGGCGATGGCCGAACTGACCACGTCGGTGCGCACGCTCTCGGCGTCCGACTCCGGTGACGGTCTCGACCGATTGACCGCGCGCCAGGAACTCGGCAACCTCAGCGACGCGCGCGTGGCCAGGTCCGACACCGCCGGGGACGACATTCCGACGCTGTTGCTGGTGCTGACCGCCGCGTCCGGCGCGGTGGTCGCGGTGATGCCGTTCGCGATGATCAAGCGCGGTGCCCGGGTGGCCTACCTGTGGGCCGCCGTCAACCTGCTGTTCGTGTTCGCCACCATCGCGCTGCTCTTCTACATCGGTGATCCCTACGCGTCGGCGTTGAAGGCCGACGCCGAGGGGTTGACGGCGGTGCTGGCCACCTTCGAACGCGTCGACTCGACGATCGTCACGCCCTGACCTCCTTACCTTTGCCGGGTGGCGCCGGCGCGGCCGGCACCGGCGGCGGCGACGGCGCCCACCACGGCGATGAGGACCATGGTGCGCATCGGTGTGAAGACCCCGGACGCGGCGTCGGCGGTGGTTCGGTCGGCGGCGACGAGGGGTTCCTGATGGGCGGTCTCGACCACTCGGGCCGCCTCCGCCGGTGTGCGGGGCTCCGCGGGTTCGGCGGGTTCGGGCGCCGGTGGTGTCTCGGGGGCGGGACTCTCGGGCTCGGGCGATCGCGGTGCGGCCGGTTCCGCGGTGGCCGGCGTCGGTGTCGGCGCGGTCGTGGTTTCGGGGACGGGAACCTCGGGGACGAGCCGGCCCGGTTCGGGCACGGGCTCGGGCAGGAAGGCCGGCGGTGACAGCGGGCAGTCGCCCGGACCGATCACGACCGTCACCTCACCCGCGCACACGATCACCCGGTCCGGGCCGGACTCCACATAGGTGTCGGGGGTGTCCACACGGACGTCCTGGGGCCCGGCCGTGACACTCGTGTCGGGGGGCGGGGCGTACCCGGACTCGTCGGCCTGGGCCGCCGCGCAGGAGCACAGCACGACTCCGGCGGCGAACAGGAAGGGAAACGCACGCGGCGGGCGAGGCACGCTACTCCTCGTTGCTGATTATGGACACGGGGTAATCGTACTCCGCCGGGTCCCCTCCCGTCCCGCGAACGGGGTGGTCAGGGGGAGTGCAGGCGCAGGACCGCGTGTTCGGCCCATTCCGGGGGCCGGGTGAAACGTGAGACGACCATCATCGTCAGGAACGCCAAGGGGATGGTCCAAGCCGCCGGTTGGGCCAACAACACGGTCCCCCACCCCGGGAGCGTGGGCAGCAGGATCGACCACCCCACCGCCCCGGTGGCGGTGGCCCCGCCCACGATCAGTCCGGCGGCGGCGCCCGGCAGGGTCAGCCGGCGCCACCAGATCCCCAACACCAGCAGGGGACAGAAGGTGGACGCGGCGACGGTGAACGCCCACACCACCAGTGCGTTGATGTCGATCATCTGCGCGGGCAGCGCCAACAGGACGGACACGCAGGCGCCGATCACCACGGCCAGCCGCAGGCGGGGCACACTGCCTTGGAAGAGGTCGTGCGACAGCCCGCCGGCCAGGGCCAGTAACAGCCCGGAGGAAGTGGACAGGAAGGCGCCGAAGGCACCCGCGGCGACCATCGCCGTCAGGAGGGTCCCCACCGAGCCCGGGACCGCCTGTGCCGGCAGCACGACCGTCACGGTGTCGGTGCCCTGCAACATCACCAGCTGTGGGGTGAGCACGCGGCCCAACAGCCCGTACACGGTGGGGAACAGGTAGAACAGCCCCAGCAGCGCGATCACGCCCACGGCCACCCGGCGGGCGATCCGCGCGGTAGGACTGGTGTGGAAACGCATGATCACGTGCGGCAGACCCATACAACCCAGGGTGATGGCGAGCAGCGTCGACCAGGTCTCGAACAGTGGGTAGCCGCCCACGTCCAGCAGGGGCGTGCTCCACCGTTCACCGCCCAGCTCCGGCAGACCCTCGGGGTGCGGGATGGTGGCGCCCTCCGGGAACACGTACTCCGTGCCCTGCTCCACGGAGTGCCCTCCCGCGGCGAGCTCCAACTCCTCGCCGTCGGCGGTGACCACGGTGACCGGTTCGTCCAACGTGAACTCGGTACCGATGGTGAACTCCACCGGCGTGGCCTGTGGGAAGTGCGTACCCCATTCGGGGTGCAGCGCCTCGGAGCGGGTGTCGGCACCGGCGTGCACCACCAGGTAGATCGCCGGCACCGCCAGGAACGTCAACTTGATGATGTAGTGGAAGGCCTGCACGTAGGTGGCCGAACGCATGCCGCCCGCCGCGATGGAACCACTCACCACCAACCCGGCCAGCAGCACCCCGACCCAGTAGGGGGTTCCGCTGACCAGGCTCAACACCACCCCGGCCCCCTTGAACTGGGGGACCAGGTACAGCAGCATGATGATCAGCACCACGCAGCCGCACAGCTTCCGCAGACGGGGCGCGCCCAGCCGGTACTCGGCGAAGTCCGGCACGGTGAAGGCGCCCGAACGTCGCATCGGTCCGGCCACCAGCGCGACCACGGCCACGTACCCGGCGGTGAACCCCGCCGCGTACCACATGGTGCCCAACCCGTTCTTGAGCAGCAGTCCGGCCAGGCCGAGCACGGAGGCGGCGGACAGGTACTCACCGGCGATCGCCAGGGCGTTCCAGTTCGGCGACACCCGCCGTGAGGCGACCAGGAAGTCGGAGGTGGACCGCGCGGCCCGCACCCCGTAGATCCCGATGACCAGGCTCGCGACGAGCACCAGGCCGATGGCCAGGACGGCGGAGGTCATGAGGTCCCGTCATCGAGAGGGGGCGGTTCGTCGTCACGGGGCGACCGGTCGACGGCCCCGTCCCGAGCGACGGCCTCGGCCCGGTCCTCCAGACGTTCGGCCGACCGCACGTGCCACAGCGCCAGGCCGAACAACGACGGGTAGATCGCCACGGTCAGCAGCAGCCAGGAGATCGGTACCTCCATCACCCGGAGGTCTCCGAGCGAGGGGAACAGGGAGAAGGCGCCGCTCAGCCCGAACAGCACCAGCCCCAGCAACGTCACGGTGCGCACGGCCTTGCGTCGCTGCGCGCGGAACAGCGCTCGGGCGGCCTCGGTGTCCACTGGTTCGGGTACCGGCTGCAGGTGCTGCACCGGCCGGTTGCCCCTGGCCAACGCGATCCTCGTCTGCGGGCTGGTGAGCTTCTCACGGCGTGGACTCAACTACTGCTCCTTGGCCGTCCCCGGGCGCCCGGTCGCCGAACGGCCGAGCTGGTCGCGCTTGGCCGCCTCCAAGAGTTGGGCGCGCAGATGGCGTCCGTGGCGGCGACTCACGGGCACGTCCCCGGCCGGGGTCCCGGCCACCAGACCGGAGGAGGAGGTCACCCGAAGGTCCCGGACCCAGGGGATGGCGATGAGGAAGCCCCGGTGCACCCGGACGAACCCGGCCGAGGCCCACACCTCCTCCAGGTACGACAGCGACAGCCGGATCAGGTGGGTGCCCTCGGCGGTGTGCAACCGCACGTAGTCACCTTGGGCCTCCACGAACTGCACGTCGTCGCGCTTGACGAACACGGTGCGCCGGCCGGTGTCGATCTGCACCACGTGCAGATCCTCCGCCGGGGAGGAGGTGGCGTTGGAGTCGCGCAGTTGCGCGATCCGGCCCACGGCCTCGGCCAGGCGCTCGGGACGGATCGGTTTGAGCAGGTAGTCCACCGCGCCGATCCCGAACGCCTCCACGGCGTGCGCCTCCGACGCGGTCACGAACACGATCGACGGCGGCTCCGACATCACGCTCAGCACCCGGGCCACGTCCATACCGTCCAACCCGGGCATGAGGATGTCGAGGAAGGCGGCGTCGATGTTGGTCGTACCCAACAGCCGCACCGCCGAGGCCCCGTTCGAGGCCACCAGGACCTCCGACACCTCGGTCATGTCGCCCAGGAGCGAGGCCATCTCCTGGCGGGTGGACGCCTCGTCCTCCACCACCAGCACACGGAGTTCGGGGTTCATCGCACGACCACCCCGGGTGCGAACCTCGGTACGCGCACGGTCACCTTCGTTCCCTCCCCCAGTGCGGTTTCGATCATCAGACCGTACTCCGGTCCGTAGACCGCTCGCAGCCGCTGGTCCACGTTGGCCAGACCGACGCTACGGGCCTCGGGCCCGGTGCCCGCGAGGAGGGCGCGTGCCAGTTCCGGGTGCATGCCCACCCCGTCGTCCTCGATCTCGATGACGCAGAGCGGACCCTCACCGAAACCGGACACGCTGATGTGACCACGTCCCTCCTTGCGTTCCAGTCCGTGCCGGATCGCGTTCTCCACGATCGGTTGCACCACCAGGAACGGGATGGCGATCGGCAACACCTCGGGCGCCATCCGCACGGTGATGTCCAACCGGTCGTGGAAACGGGCGCGCTGTAGTTCGAGGTAGGTCTGCGTGGCCTCCAACTCGTCGGAGACCGTGGCGTAGTCGCCCTTGTCGGAGAACCCGTACCGCAGGTAGTCGGCGAAGTCCGACAGCAGTTGGCGGGACCGGTCGGGGTCGGTGCGTACCAACGCCGCGATCACGGCGAGGGAGTTGTGCATGAAGTGCGGGGAGATCTGGGCGCGCAGGGTACGCAGATCGGCGGCGGCGATCCGGGCCCGGGCCCGGCGCAGCGCCGCGTGGTCCAGGCTGTCCGAGACCAGCGCCGCGGCCGCCTCGACGTCCGACTCCACCGGTTCGCCGATGGCCACCAACGCGCCGGCGAGTTCGTCGGCCACGTGCAGCGGGACCGCGCAGACCGAGGTGCCGTCCGCCAGGCGGGTACGGGCACTGCCGCCGTACTCGAAGACCTGGGCCAGGACGGCCTCGATCTCCTCGGGCCCGGGACGGACCCCGCTCGCGGTGACCGGCCCGTCCAGGTCGGCCAGCAGGACACCCTCCACGGAGAGGATCCGACGCAGCCTTCTTGCGGCCGCGCCCACGCTGCGACCATGCAACCCGTCCTGGAGGTCGACTCCCAGGGCGTGGACCTGGCGCATCAACTCGACGCTCGCCCGACGATCCGAAGAGGAGGGGCGCCGGGAGGGGGAAAGCCACGACAGCCACCGATACGACACGCACCGATCTTATCCCCGCATAGTGTGTCAACGGTCACGTTGAAGGGGCGCCTTTCCGAATTCACGTGGAATGGCCCGCCACCCCCGGGAGGAGGGGTGACGGGCCGGAACGCACGGTACGCGGTCGGGAGATGGCCACGTTCCGTGCGTGGCCCCCGTAAGCGGCTGATCGGGGACCAGGGGAGAGGCCTACTAGTGGTCGACGGCCTTCTCGGAGCCCGCACCGGTGAGGGCACGAACCTGGAGCATCGCGAACTTGTCGAAGTCCTGCTCCTTGGACATGTACGTGCCGACGATGGCGCACAGGAGGCTGATCGGCACCGACACCAGGGCCGGGTTGGGCAGCGGGAACCAGGCGAAGTCCACGTTCGGCATGAGCGCGGTCTCCGAACCGGACACCACCGGGGAGAAGAACACCAGACCGACGGCGCTGATCAGACCACCGTAGATACCGGCCAGGGCGCCGGAGGTGTTGAAGCGCTTCCAGAACAGGCTCAGCAGCAGGGTCGGCAGGTTGGCCGAGGCCGCCATCGCGAACGCCAGCGAGACCAGGAAGGCCACGTTGAGGTTCTGCGCGAAGATCGCCAGAACGATCGCCACCACGCCGACGCCGATGGCGGCGAAGCGGGCGACCCTGACCTCTTCGGCGCCGGTGGCCTTGCCCTTGCGCAGGACCGAGTTGTAGAAGTCGTGTGCCAGCGAGGACGACGAGGCGATGACCAGACCCGCGACGGTCGACAGGATCGCCGCGAACGCGGCCGACGCGATGACCGCCAGCAGGATCGCACCGGCCATCTCGCCGCCGATGCGCTCACCCACGACGGTGGCCAACTGAGGTGCCGCCGTGTTACCGGCCGCGTCCTGGGCCGTGATGGCCTCGTGTCCGACCAGGGCGGCGGCGCCGAAGCCCAGCACCAGGGTCATGACGTAGAAGGTGCCGATGAGGCCGATGCCCCAGTTGACGGACTTGCGGGCGCTCTGCGAGTCGGGAACGGTGTAGAAGCGGATGAGGATGTGCGGCAGACCCGCGGTGCCCAGGACCAACGCCAGTCCGAGGCTGATCAGGTCCAGCTTGTTCCACAGGGTCTGGATCGGGTCGCCGGCGACCTCGACCCCGTAGCGCAGGCCGGGCTCCAGGAACCCGGCCGCGTTACCGTCCGCCGCCGCCTGGCTGGAGTTGGCGGCGTCGGTCATCAGGGCGCCGAGGTTGAAGCCGTACAGCGAGAGGGTCAAAAGCGTGAGCAGCGCGGCGCCGGCCATCAGGATGACGGCCTTGACGATCTGCACCCAGGTGGTGCCCTTCATGCCGCCGAAGGCCACGTAGATGGTCATCAACAGACCGATGACGACGATGCCGACGATCTTCGCGGTCGGCGCGTCCATGCCGAGGAAGGTCTGACCCTCCTGGATGCCCAGGAGCAGGGCGATCAGGGCGCCCGCGCCGACCATCTGCGCGAGAAGGTAGAAGATCGACACGACGACGGTCGAGATCGCGGCGGCCGTCCGCACGGGGCGCTGCTGCATGCGGTAGGAGAGAACGTCGCCCATGGTGTAGCGGCCGGAGTTGCGCAGCAGCTCGGCGACCAGCAGCAGGGCCACCAGCCAGGCGACGAGGAAACCGATGGAGTAGAGGAAACCGTCGTAGCCGAACAGGGCGATCATGCCGGCGATGCCCAGGAACGACGCGGCGGACATGTAGTCACTGCCGATCGCGAGGCCGTTCTGCAACGGAGAGAAACCGCGACCGCCGGAGTGGAAGTCGGTGGCCGAACGGGTGTTGCGGCTGGCCCAGATCGTGATGCCGATCGTGGCCGCCACCATCAGGCCGAAGAGGACCAGGGTGACCAGACGGCTGCTGTCACTCATGGCCGCTTCCTGTGCGAGGATCATCGGCCCGCCTCCTGGTCGTTGCCGCCGTTGGCGCCGTTCTGAAGCTCGGTGCGCAGCTCGGTGGCGCGCGTGTCGAAGTTCCGGTTCGCGTACCTCGTGTAGAGGATCGCGATGCCGAAGGTCGAGACGAACTGGAGGATCCCGAAGACCAGTGCGACGTTGACGCCGCCGAACAGTTCGATGCCCATCACGCCGCGGCCGAAGGCGGACATCAGCACGTAGAGCAGGTACCAGGCCATGAAGGCGATACTCATCGGGAAGATGAAGCGGTACAGCCGGTGCTTCAGGTCGATGAACCGTGGATCCGCGTGCATGGTCACGTAGGCGGAATCCTTGATGGGCTCGTCTCCACCCCCGTTCTCGGGTGGGGGAGCCGGGTCCTGCGCGGGCCTGTCGGTTGCCATGGTGTCGGTACCTCCGGGGGGATGGGCGGGACGGTGACGCTGGTCAGGACACATCTCAAAGGTGTGACCTGCGTTACTCGGCACTGTAAGGAGCGACACCCCACATTGAGCAGGGGGCGCGCCCGGGCGCGCGCCGAACGCGGGTGCGAAGCGTCGAGCGGTCGCCCACCGTGCGGTGAACGGTCGCCATCCACGACGAACGGTCGCCGGGTGGTCGTGTCCAGGGTCGTTGGGACTCGTCTTCCGGGATGATCGGCCCCCTCACCCCGCAGGATCCCCGTGCGCACGGCCGTCGAACCGACGTGGCCCCGGCGGACGCTCCGCCGGGGCCACGGTCGTTTCGGCCGGTGGTTCCTCACTCTCGCAACAGTTGCTCCACCACACGTCCCACGCCGTCCTCGTGGCTGGGCGGGGCCACCAGCAGCCCCAGTTCCGGGTCGAGCAGTTCGGGGTGGCCGCTGCGCATCGCGTAGCCGGCGCCGGCCCAGGTGAGCGAGGACCGGTCGTTGGGCATGTCGCCGAAGGCCACGACCTCCTCGCGGGAGACCCCCCATTCCTCGCAGAGCAGTGCCAAAGTGCTGCCCTTGTTCACCCCGGTCGCGCTCACCTCGACCAACCCGGACGAACCGGAGTAGGTCACCTCCGCCAGGGGGCCGATGGACTCGGAGGCGGCGTCGAGCATCAGGTGCACGGGCATGGCGGTGGACCGGGCGAGGAGTTTGGTGACGGGGTTCGCGGCCGCCAGCAGGGCGTCGGTGTCCTCCAACACCTCGGTCACCCAGTCCCGGGGCATCCAGGACTCCAGCGTGTAGTCGGCGTCGTGGTAGAAGCCGACGCCGGTCTCCACCGCGAACCCGACCTCGGGCAGAGCGCCCCGGAGCTTGTCCACGAGGGTTCCGGAGGTGTCGCGGTCGATCGCCCTGACCAGTGGTTCGCGGCCGGGCACCTGGGCGTGGGCACCATTGCCGCAGACCACCGCGGCGCACTCGAACAGTTCGGCGATGGCGGCGGTGTCGCGGGGTGGTCGGGCGGTCACGATGACCACCCGGATTCCGGCGTCGACGGCGTCGTTCAGAGCCCTGAGGTTGCGTTCGGAGACCTCACCTGATCGGCCCAGGAGGGTGCCGTCGAGGTCGGTGGCGATGACACGGGGAAGGACCATGGGACGAATTATGGTCGTCCCCGGTGACGGTTTCGAAGGGGGCGTCGGTACTTCTCACGTGGATGTGTCAGGAGCCGCGGATCGCCGGGATCCGCTCGACCACCCCGCCCCGGAACACGTCGTACAGGTCCAGGGACTCCAGGTGGACGTAGCCGATGTGGCAGTCGCAGGTGGTCAGCGGGCAACCCGAGGGCCCGAGTCGTTCGCGGAAGGACCCGTCGTAGAGGTTGCCCAGGGGGAGGTCCACGAAGTGACAGCGCCGCACGTTTCCGTCCCCGTCAACGGACAGCACACTCTCACCGGTGCGACAGGGAAGGTCACGGCTGGGATGGGGCAGCCGACTGTAGTGGAAGTGCGGGTCGATCCGCTGCCAGGTCGCGGCTTCGGCGTCGGTGTAGGAACGTCCCTCGGCCGCGTTCACCCACAGGTACACCTCGTCGGGCAGGGCGGCGCGCATCCGAGTGGCCGCCTCCACGTGCTCGGGCAGCCCCACCACGCCGACGCTGAACCGCACCCCGAGGTCGATGAGCTCGCGAGCCTTGGCCAGGAACCGCTCGTGGGCGACCTCACCGGGGTGGTAGGTGGTCCACAGCGCCGCCGAGTCGAGGTCGCAGTCGGCGAGCCAGCCCAGGCGTCCGCCCAGGTTGGTCTGGATCGCGACCCGGTCCACGTGCGGCAGTCGGCTGAGCCGGACGATCGCCCGCCGGTACCAGGACCGGACCAGACCCTCGCCCCACGGGGTGAACAGCACCGAGATCCGGGTCCCGGGATCGTGCTCGGCGCGTTCGGCCACCCAGTCGGTGAAACGCTCCAGCGCCGCCCGGTCCACTCGCAGGGTGTCGGGGGAGTCCCGACGCTTGGCGAACGGGCAGTACGGGCAGTCGTAGTCGCAGCTGGCCAGCGGGCCCCGGTAGAGCAGGGTCAGGTGAGCGGGCAGGGCGGCGCGCGCGGGGGGACCCATGGTCGGGTCCGGGAGCGGCACGGCGGAGTCGGACGGCACCGGCCTCACCCCGCCTCGTACTCGGCCATGAGCCGGTTCACCCGTGCCGAGAACAGGTCCGGTCCGATCGAGTCGGAGTGGGCCAGCCCCTCCTCGGTGAGCCGGATCGTCGCGGCGTCGACGGAGTCCTCCCCGGCGACCAGCCACCCGCGCGCGGCCAGCGCGCCGAATTCCTCGGCGAGATCCGCCACCGGGTGGCCGCCGAACCGTTCGGCGTAGGCCCGCGCGTCCAGGCCCTCCACCCGCAACAGCGACTGCAGGACGTGGCGGCGCCGACGTTCCTCCTCGTCCAGGTGGAATCCCACCTCGGCACGGGCGAAGTCCCCGGCGTCGCGCCCCACGTAGTCCTCGATGATCGACCGCACCTTGCCCACGCCCACCGCGTAGTCGAACGAGTAATGGGTGCCCGAGGTGTAGGAGCGCGCCCCGCAGCCCAGCCCCACCATGCCGTCGGTCTGGCAGCAGTGGTCGGGGGCGGTCGTCTCGGCGGCGTCGGCCCGTCGGAACATGCGCATAGACACCTGCTCGTAGCCGTGCTCGCGCAGGTGGTCGCGGCCCCGCCGATACAGGGACAGCCGGTGGTCGTCCCACTCTCGGGCACGACGGCCCAACCCGGTCAGCGGCCGCACGTACAGCGGGTACAGGTAGACCTCCTCCGGCGACCAGGACAGCGCCGTGTCCAACGAGTACCGCCAGGTGTCCGGGGTCTGCCGCTCGATGCCGTAGATAAGGTCGACGTTGAGGTCGGCGTCGGTGCACGCCCGGATGTCGGCCAGGGCGCGGTCCACCTCCGCGCGTTTTTGCGGCCGTCCGGCGGCGTGCGCCTCACTGTCGATGAAGCTCTGCACCCCCATGCTGATCCGGGTGGCGCCGCGCTCGGCCAACACCGCCAGCCGATCCGGGGTCGCGGTGGCGGGCGAGGTCTCCACCGAGGTGGGGATCGCGGTCAGATCCACGCCCAGGGTGCGTTCGAGCAGGTCGTAGACGCGGACCAGTTCCGTGGCGGTCAGGTAGGTGGGGGTGCCTCCGCCCAGGGCCGCGCGGGCGAACGACGCGTCCTCGGGCAGACAGGAGGCGACCACGTCGGCCTGCCGCTCAAGGGCGTCGAGGAAGGCGGTCACCTGCTCGGCCGGGGGAGTGGAGCGGGTGAACAGGTTGCAGAACCCGCACCGCATCTCGCAGAACGGGATGTGCGCGTACAGCGACAGCGCGCTCACGTCCTCGCCCCGCCACAGGTCGGCCAGGTGGGGCCGGTCGTCGAAGGGGCGGTAGGCGGTCTTGTGCGGGTAGGCGTACACGTACGAGCGGTACGGGGAGTCCGCGCGCACGGGTTCGGTCATGGGGACGAGGCTCACGCCTTCTCCTTCTTCTCGTCGGGTGCCGGGGCCTCGGAACGGTAGCCGTGCGGCAGGACCGCGTGGGTGTAGGGAACGGTCCACACGACCTCGTGACCGATCCGGTGCCCGTTATGGCCGTCCTCGCCGTAGGCGGTGCCGTGGTCGGAGCACACGATCGCGAAGCAGGGGCGCCGGGCACTCATGGCCGCCAACAACGGTGGCAGGTGCCGGTCCACGTACTCCAGCGCGGCCGCGTGGCTGGCGCGGGTGTCCCCGGCCTCCCGGGTCGCACCGGGCAGGTGGAACCAGTTGGGCTGGTGCAGGGCGGCCACGTTCAACAGCAGGAACAGGGGGCGGTCGGCGGGGACGTCCTCGCTGATCCGCACGGCGCGTTCGACCTGGTTCTCGAAGGAGTGGGGGTCGGCGACCCCGAACGACTCCTCCCAGTGGCTCTCGGCGAACAGGTCCGGCAGCACCGACCCCAGCGCCGACCGACG
Organism: Nocardiopsis sp. NPDC006832; assembly: GCF_040635885.1. Classification (NCBI taxonomy): domain Bacteria; kingdom Bacillati; phylum Actinomycetota; class Actinomycetes; order Streptosporangiales; family Nocardiopsidaceae; genus Nocardiopsis; species Nocardiopsis sp. NPDC006832. The sequence continues at coordinate 53,681 of NZ_JBEYLC010000010.1, forward strand.
GTTGAAGAAGCCCGTGCCGCCCACGCAAGCGGTGTGATAGCCCTCGGCCGCCAGCCCGGAGGCCAGATCGGCGGTCTCGAACGTCCAGGTGCCGGGGGCGGTGGACACGCTGCCGGGGAACGACGCCGCGAACAGGCGCGGATGGGGCCCGGGCGAGGCGGGGGTGGGCAGGAACCCGGACAGCATCGCCAGGTGGGAGGCGTAGGTGAAGCTCCCCGGCGCGTGCCGCTCCTGCCAACCGCCCGCGGGCAGCAACCGGGCCAGGTGGGGCGTGCGCCCGGCTGCGGCGAGTTCGACCGCCACGTCGTATCGCAGCGTGTCCAGGGTGAGCAGCAGGAGGTCGTGCGTGCCCACCACGGTGTTCATGTCCGGGGTGGCTCCCGGCAGGGGCGGCCCGGGGGTACTGGTGTTCAACGGTGTTCCAAGGTGGGTGTCGAGGATGACGGGTCGGGGTGAAGGGGCGGCACCGGGAACCGGCCGGTCGTGAGCGCGTGCAACTGCTCGGCGTGGGTGCCGCGGCCCTCGTGCAGTACCCGCGGGAGCAGGTCGCCGAAGGCGTTCACCTCGCAGATCGTGAAACGGTGCCATCCCGGGGAGAGCATCAGGTCCACTCCCACGTGCAGAGTCGAATCGAACACCTCGGCGGCCGCCTCGGCGGTGGCCATGGCTTCCCGCCACGCGTGCGGTCCCATGGCCTCGCGGAGCGCGTCCACGTCACCACGAGCGTTGCCCAGGTGCAGGTTGGTCAACGGGGAGCGTGAGGAGCGCACCACGACGTGGGTGGCGCGTCCGGCGACCACCAGGACCCGCAGGTCCACCACACGGCCGTCGAAGCCGGCCTTGGGCAGCCAACGTTCCACGTGCAGGCCGTCCGGGGCCAGGGCGTCCACCACGGCCGCCACCTCCGCCTCGGTGGTGTAGGTGCGCAGTCGTAGCGAGTTGAACAGCGCCACCGATCCGTCCCGCGCCCGGGTGAGGTCGGCGGAGGTGACCGCCTTGACCCTGCCCGCCCCACCGGTGGCCAGCGCGATCACCCCGGAGGCCGAGGAACCGTGCGCGGGTTTGACGAACACCCGACGCGCGTGGTGCTCGTCCATGCGTTCGCGCAGGGCCGCGTAGTCGGTGATCGGTCCGGGCAGAGCGTCCGCCACCGCGACCCCGGCCGACGCCAGACGCGCGTGAGCGCGGCGTTTGTCGCACATGTCGACCAGGTCGGTGAGGTCCTGCACCAGGTGTGCGCCGGGGGTCGCGGCCACCAGGGCGGACAGGCGGTCCAACGCGCGGACGAACCCACGGTGCTGGTCGGCCGTGCCCTCGGCCCGGTACGGGTCGGGGTCCGCCGCCCATCCGCGAAGCAGACGGGCAGTGGTGACGTCCTCGCCGGGTGAGTCCACCCGTACCAACGCACCGGGAGGCAGCGACGGCGACCCGGTCGGGTCGGCCAGCTCGTGCCAGGGCAGCACCATCGGCTCGGGCCACCCCGCCTCCCGCGCGGCCGCCACGAACAGCGCGCGGCGCCGGTTTCCGGGCACGCACACCACGACCAGTGGCCGCCCGGCCAGGGGAGTGCTCACTCGGTGACGGAGGGGTAGTAGGCGTACTCGTCGTCGGGGTCGTCGCTGTCGGGAACCTCCCGCTCGGAGAGATCCACCTCCAGGCCCGCGGACGCGAAGGCGGCGCGCACCCGCTCCGTGTCCTCCTCCGACAGGTAGTGGTGACGCAGGTCCAGGCTCTCCAGGTGGGCCAGCGCCGGCACCGAGGCGAGCAGGTGGTCCACGTCCCGGCCGCGCAACGAACCCTCGGAGAGGTCCACGGAGGTCAGCCGGGCGAGCACGGGCGCCTCGACCAGGGCGCGCAGCCACAGGCCGGTGTCCTGGGCGTTGCGCAGGCCCAGGTGGCGCAGGTTCGGGAGGGCGTCGCCGGACAGGACCGGGGCCAGGTCCTCGGGGATGGCGTCACCCCCGTACTGGTCGACGCCCAGCCACAGCTCCAGGTGCTCCAGGTTCGGTAGTCCGCAGGAGAGGACCTGGCGTACGACGGTGCCGGGAAGGCCGCCGCTCTGCAAGGTCAGGGAGCGCAGCCCGGCGTGCTCGTCCACCCGCAGGGCCAGCGTGCTCGCGTCCGGGAGACCGCCGCCGTCGCCCGTGCCACGGACCGTCAGTTCCGCCAGGCGAGGGTAGGCGGCCAGGAGCGGCGCCAGATCGGACTGCTGGATCCAGGAGATCTCGGTCTCCTCGAACGTGATGTCACCGAAGAACAGCGAGCGCAACGCCGGAAAGGCGGCGGCGTGTTCGACGAGCAGGTCCCGCACCCCGGCGGAGGAGACCTCGGGGTCGTCGTACAAGCCCCAGTCACCGATGACCAGGGCGACGACCCGGGTGGTGTCCACGTCGCGGACGAACCGGGTCAGGTAATCGGCGAGCTCCTCACCGTCCTCGGCGACCCGCAGTCGCCAGGCCACGTCGCCGGGGGCGGTCATGGCCTTGTCCATCCGCTCCCGTTGCGGAACGGACGTCGGCGCCTCCTCGTCGTTCCTGCGGGCCTGCCGGGCGGCTTGGCGTAGCAGCTGATCCTCGGCGCCCTCCGACAGGAAGTCCACCACGGGCAGTCCCGCGTACTCGGTGAGGTGTTCGCTGTTCATCGGTTCGCCTTCTTCTCAGGTCCGGAGCCGCTGTCAGGGGATGCGCTATTTCTAGCAGTGGCCGGAGACGATCGAGGCTGTGCCGTGGCCCGGTGATGGCGGCCGGGGCCGGTCGAACCGCCTCCGGGCGCGGCGCTGCGGCGGGACAACTCCACGGGCCGGTGTGAGAGTGGGGCAATGGCTACTCACAGTGAACTCCGGGACTTCTGGGAGCACCGCCTGGAAGAGGACTGGACCGAGAGCGGGGTGGGATACCGAGCGCTCGGGCGGCCCTTCAACAGGTGGATGTACCGGGTGCGGGAGGAGGTCTTCCTCCGTGAGGTGGGCCGACTGGAGCCGCGCGGGGCGCGCGTTCTCGACGCGGGCAGCGGAACCGGCTTCTACGTGGACCTATGGGATCGACTCGGGGCCGACGTGGTCACCGGTTGCGACATGGCCCACGCAGCGGTGGAACGTCTGCGCGGACGCTTCCCCCAACACCGTTTCGTCCGCCAGGACGTGTCCGCCCTGGACGCCTTCGAGGACGCGAGCTTCGACGCCGCCTCGTGCATGGACGTGCTCTTCCACATCACCGACGACGATCGCTACGCGGCGGCCCTGGAGGGCCTGGGCCGGGTGGTACGTCCCGGCGGAGCGCTCGTCATCTCCGAGAACTGCCTGCAACGGCCCGAACAACGTGGGGAACACCAGGTCAATCGCACCCTGGAGACCATCACCTCACTCGCCGACAAGGCCGGGTTCGACGTGGTCCGGCGGGTGCCCATGCTCGTGCTGATGAACGCCCAGGTCGACGCCGCACTGCCCTGGCGCAAGCTCTGGGGCGGGTTCCTGCGGGCGGTCACCGTCACCTCGTTCACCGGTCGGCTGGCCGGCGCCCTCCTCTACCGGGTGGACCGTCGGCTGGTCCGTGGCCGATGGGAAGGACCCACCACCGAACTGCTCGTGCTGCGCAGGCGCGAACGGGACTGACCCGGCCCGCGGCGAGGCGGTTCGTCCGAGGTCCACCGTGCACGGCCGGATACGGTTGGGACACAAACCGTGCCGGGCCGCGCCCCAGGGCGACCCACGGCAGACGGCCTGTTCCGGGGAGGCGACCGTATGCTGAGACGTTCGACCGTCATGACCTGGGTTCGGCGAGGGCTCTTGGGGCTCCTCGCCACTCAGATCGCCGTGGTGGCGACCCTTGTCGGGATCGACCACTGGCGAAAGAAGGTGCGCCCGCACCGGGTGAACTTCCCCCGTACCGAACCCACGTCCCTGCCGCTCGGGGGCAACACCACCACCGTCTACACCTATGGCGCCGACCTGTTCGAGGACATGCTCGGGGCCATCCGTGGTGCCCGCCGTCGCGTCCTCTTCGAGTCCTTCATCATCAAGTCCGACGCCGTGGGCCAAGAGTTCAAGGCCGCCCTGATCGAGGCGGCCGAACGCGGTGTCGAGGTGTACGTCGTCTACGACGGTTTCGCGAACCTGGTGGTGCCCCGTCGGTTCTTCGAGTTCCCACCCTCGGTACGGGTTCTGCGCTACCCGGTGTTCCGGCTCGGGATGCTCCTCCTGGACATGCGCAAGTCCGGCCGGGACCACCGCAAGATCCTCACCGTCGACGGCGAGATCGGCTTCGTCGGCGGGTTCAACATCGGCTCCACCTACGCGATGGAGTGGCGCGACACCCACCTGCGGGTGGCCGGCCCGGTGGTGTGGGAGCTGGAGAACGCCTTCGTCGACTTCTGGAACAGCAACAAGGCCGAGGGCGAACCCGAACTGGACGGGTTGGGCGAGGCCGAATGGGACCCCCACATCCGCGTCCATCGCAACGTTCCCGAACAGCTCATCTATCCGATCCGGGCGATGCTCCTGGAGGCGCTGGACCGTGCCAGGGATAGGGTCCTCTTCACCCAGGCGTACTTCATCCCCGACCAGGAGCTCGCGAACGCGCTCATCGATGCCGCCGGCCGGGGAGTGGACGTCAACGTCCTCGTCCCGGAGAACTCCAACCACGTCGTCGCGGACTGGTTGGCGCGCGGCCGCTACTCCGAACTGCTCCGCGGTGGGGTGCGGCTGTGGCTGTACCAGGGCACGATGGTGCACGCCAAGACCGCCACGGTGGACAGCCGGTGGAGCACCATCGGCACCGCCAACGTGGACCGGCTCAGCCTCATCGGCAACTACGAGATCAACGTGGAGCTCTTCGACGAGGGTGTGGCCAAGCACCTGGAGCGGGTCTTCGACGTCGACCTCACCAACGCCCGCGAGCTGACCGAGGAGGAGTGGCGAGGCCGCCCCATCATGGCCAAGTTCAGCGAGATCGTCCTGGCCCCGTGGCGTAGCTTTCTCTGAGGGCTCTCGGGGGCGTGGTGACCGGAGCAGGGAGGTTCCGCCGTGGGACCCGATTTCGACGCCCCCTCGCTCAAGGCCGCGCCGACTCACGTGGGATCACTCCTCGGGGGAGAACCGGGGGAACCTGCGCGGAAAGAACACCTCGGGCTCCGCGCGACGTGGCCGCGGTCCACCCCAGTGCTGGGGCCCCGGATGGGGATCCCTGCTGAGCGCGGACGCGATCGCCGAGGGCGACCCACCTCGTTGCCGCCCTCGTGACCGACCGTTCCCCCGCTCGGTGTCGCGTTCGGTCTCGTAGTCTCCGTTCGCCACCCGGCTCACCCCCGCTCGCCCTGGATCACGCGTGTCCGGCCTGGTCGGCCGGGTCTCCATGATCGAGGTCGGAGCCTCGGGAAGCCCGTCCCGACACGACGTGGCCGGACGATTCCGTCCAGAGTTCTCCCGAGAACGGGGCCTTCACGGAACCAAAGAGTCGGTGCCGAACGCGCTGTCCGCGATACTTGTGGGGACTTGACCGTCCGTGGGGGAAACCATGGGGGAGCGAAAAGGCGTGGGCACCATCCCCGATGGAGGACGGCGCCCACGCCTTGTGTGGCGGCCCCGGCAGGATTCGAACCTGCGGCACCCGCTTTAGGAGAGCGGTGCTCTATCCCCTGAGCTACGGAGCCATGATTTTGACGGAGGTTACCCCGTCGCGGGGTCAAGCCTAACCCAGGATGGGCGTGCATGGGATGTCGATTGATGTTCCTGCGGTGCCGCGGGAGCACGCTGTGTGCGTGGCGGAGTACGCTGACCTACGATTGGTTGTCCTGGTGACGGTGTGATGTTGTTCATGTCGCGTGTCGTGATTATGGCGGCTTGAGCGTTACGGTCACTGTGGGTTGATGGATGTGACCTCCATCGGTGACCCGATGACCAGGCCTTCCGCCGGGGGTCGAGTGGGACGCCCCGCAGGGGAGCGGCTCGCTGTCCGCGGCCGTGGCCGCCGGATGGAACTGCCCAGTGTGTCCGCATGTGGACATGTAGTACGTTGCCATGCGGCCACGAGTAGATGTTCGAGGAAAAGCAGCCGGAGGATCATTCGTGCCGTTCAATTCTGATTCGGCGCGGCGCAGGTTCCGCGTGTCGGGTGGCGGGGCGCTGTCCGCCCTGAGCCTGTCGCAGCGGGTCCGGATGACGCAGGCGCTGACGCTCGTTCTGGTCACCGCGCTGCTCGTCGTTCCCATGCCGCAAGCCGCACTGGCACCCGCTTCCGCAGAGGCCGACCTTGAGGACCTGAGGAACAACGCGGAAGAGGCGACTCAGGAGCTGGAGGACGCCACCGACGAGTACGTCGAGCGTCAAGAGGCCGTGGAGGCCGCTCAGGAGGATCTGGTCGGGACGCTCCACGACCTGCAGCAGATCGAGGTCGACCTCGGTGAGATGCGCGAACCGCTCGCCCAGCTGGCCAGCACCATGTACCAGCAGCCCGACGCGGGCGTACTCGGCATCCTCGCCACCGGTGACCTCGACGAGGACCTCCAGACCCAGTCCTACGCCGCCAAGCTGTCCGAGGACAACCAGGCGCTGATCCAGGACGCCACGGACCTGCGTGAGGAGCAGGTCGGGCTGGCGAGCGAGGCGCAGGAACTACAGACCTTCACCCAGCTTGAGCAGGCGGAACTCGCCGCCCAGGTGGATGATCTGCGCGCCCAGTCCGAGGAGAGCACCAACGCGCTCACCGACGAACTGGAGTCGCGTGGTCTGGACCCCGACACCTTCATGGCCGCCTCGGAGTGCGACGCCTCGGCGGGTTCCAAGGCGGACGGCTACCCCAACGGGCTGCTGCCGAAGGATTCCCTGTGTGAGATGTACGACGGACATTTCCTGAGAGCGGACGCCGCCAAGTCCTTCCTCGAACTCAACATGAAGCACGTCGAGCAGTACGGCGAGAACATCTGCATCACCAGCTCCTACCGTGACCTGCCCAACCAGCACCGTGTGTACGGCGAGGTGGCACCCGGTTTCGCGGCGGTCCCGGGCACGAGTAACCACGGTCTGGGGCAGGCGATCGACCTGGGCTGTGGCATCCAGAACTTCCGTTCCGAGAAATGGAACTGGATGGAGACCAACGGAGGCGACCACGGCTGGGTCCACCCGGCCTGGGCCAAGTCCAGTCCGTTCGAGCCCTGGCACTGGGAGTACGAGGGCTGATCGGCCCGTGAACCCGTAGGGCGGCCCCGCGGGGCCGCCCTTACGCGTGTGCGGGGACCCGTGTGGGTCAGGCCGTGCTCTCCGGGGTCGCGGCGATCTCCGGGGTGACCTCACCGGTGCAGTGGGCGCACCTACCGGCCCTCTTGTCGATGTCGGAGAAGCAGTGCGGGCACTCGCGGGTGGTCGCCTCCTCCGCCTTGATGAACTTCTCCATGAGCTTGCCGAGCGGCAACACCACGAGGAAGTACAGGATCGCCGCGGTCATCAGGAAGGAGATGAGGGCGTCGATGAAGGAGCCGTAGAGGAACCTGCTGCCGTTGATCTCGAAGTAGAGGTCGCCGAAGGTGGGAACACCCCCGAAGATGCCGAGCAGCGGGGTGATGAACCCTTCGGTGAACGCCGTGATGAGACTGGCGAAGACGGAGCCGATGACTACCGCGACGGCGAGCTGCACCAGGTTTCCCTGGAGCAGGAACTTCTTGAAGCCTTCCATGGGGTACTGCCCTACGTGTTCGGAGTTGTTCGGGAAGGCGCCGCGGCGCGGCGCCTCGAATAGCTTTCACCAGCTCCGGAGATGGGTCAACCACGGATGATGACGGACAGTCGCGAAACGGTCGCGTGCCCGGCCAGCACGCGGGCCTCCTCCGTGGTGGCGGCGATGAGGATCAGCGCACCGCCCTCACCGGTGGTGCCCTCCTCCGCCGGTACGTCGAGCACCGGACGGTCGCCGACCACCTCGATGGCGGGACCCGCGCGGGCGGGTGGGCCACCGAGTTCGTCCATGGCCCGGGCGGCCAGTACGTCGACCCTGCTGCCGGGGGAGAGAAGGGCCACCGCCCCGGGATCGGAGACTCGGACCGGCACCGCCACCATGTCGGGGCCGTAGGGGGCGGCGGGTGGGTCGCCCAGGCGGGCGTCGGTCAGAACCTCGCCCGCGCGCACGGGTGCGTTCGGAACGAGGCCGGTGGGTGGATCCTCGGGGGAGAGGGCGCCTTCGGGAAGCAGTCGGTCCGGCAGGGTCCGACCGGCGAGGTCGGCCTCGGTCACCGGCCCGGTGGCGTCCAGGTCGCGTGCGGCGACCAGTACTTCCGTGGAGGGTTCGGGAGGGGGTCGCAGGACCAAGACGGCGCCGATCGCCGCGCAGGCGGCCAGGAGGGCCGCCACGGCGCGTCGGTACCGGTCCAGGAGGCGCAGGAGCCCACGTCGGTGACGGTAGGGGGTGGTGGTCATGCCTTCAACGCTAGAACGGCGGAAGAGGGCCGGACCGGTTATCCACAGGCCGGATTCCCCTGATCCTCCCCGGGCCGTGGAAGACCACGGAACGCTCGGGCGGCTCCGGTCACCGACACGCGAAAGCGCCGCCGGAGGATCCCGGCGGCGCGGACAGGTCAACGGAGGGTGGGGCGGCTCAGCTCTTGCTCGTGCTCGCGGTGGTGGTGTTGCCGGTGCTCTTGCCGCCGGAGGAGTCGCCGCCGGAGGAGGCGCTCTTGGCGGTGGAGTCGCCGGACTTGGCCGAGTCTCCGGAGCCGGAGGGCTTGGAGTCCTTGCCCTCGGCGGAGCCCGAACCGGTCATGGCCGAGCTGTTGGAGGTGCTGGAGCTGCTGTCGGTGCGGTAGAAACCGGAGCCCTTGAAGACGATCCCCACGGCCGAGTACACCTTGCGCAGGCGCCCCTCGCACTCGGGGCAGACCGTCAGCGAGTCGTCGCTGAAGCTCTGCACGACCTCCATCTGGGCGTCGCACTCGGTGCACGCATACTGATACGTAGGCACTGTTCCGGGTCCTCCTTGCTGGCACTCTCACCCGTTGACTGCTAAATAGTACGCGTTCGCCGACCACGGCCGCGACCGCCCCTCATCCGGAGGGATCACCGATGGGGAGGGGCACCGAAAGCGACAACGTCGCGATGTGACCGCTTAATCCCCGGTCAGTCCTCGGCCGACCCCGACCCGGACCCTCTCCGGCCACGGCCCCAGTCGGGCCAGACCGTGGCGGCGGGGTCGAAGGCGTGCAGCCCGCCACCCGGAGTGACCACCGCGTCCACGGGCCGATCATGGGGCTCCGAGGGCAGCTCCACGACGAACTCCTCGTCGTGGACCACCGCGATCGCCGGGGTGTGCGGGCCCTTGTGCGCCAGGGCGCGGTCGTAGCAGCCCGCCCCTCGTCCCATGCGTACACCGTGGTGGTCCACCGCCAGGGCCGGACAGATCACCGCGTCGGCGCGGCCCAACACCTCGGGCCCGTAACGGTGCCCGGTGGGTTCCACCAGCCCGCGCCCGGACGGGGAGAGGGAGTCGGGGCCGTCGAAGGACGCCCAGTCCAGGGTGTGGTCGGGAAGGAAGATCGGTAGCAGGACGTACGTGCCGCGCTTCCACAGCGCGTGCACGAGCCTGCGGGTGTCGGGCTCACCGCCGACCGAGTAGTAACAGGCCACGGTTCCGCCCATCGCCAGCCAGGGCAGGTCCATCAGGGCGTCGCGGACCCTCGATCCCACCCGGTCGCGCTCCCGCGGTCCCCGCTTCCGACGCTCGGCGAGGAGACGCTCGCGCAGCGCGCGCTTGTCGGCCCGTTCGCGGCCGTTCGGATCACCCATGCGCCCCAGTGTGGCACCGCCGTCCCGGATGTCCCAGGGACGCTCGTACGTCGACCCGGGTGAACTCCGGGTGGCGTTTTCTCCGCCTCCTCCCGAAAGGACGGGGACTTCTCGTCGCCACGTCCGTGGACCGAGCACGAGAACGGCTCGCTCTGCCCTAAAGTGCCTGACCATGAGCGCCGACATCGACCAGACGCGTCCCTCGACCTCCTCCGTGACCAAGGCGGTCGTCCCCGCGGCGGGTCTGGGCACCCGCTTCCTGCCCGCGACCAAGGCCACTCCCAAGGAGATGCTGCCGATCGTGGACAAGCCCGCGATCCAGTACGTCGTGGAGGAGGCGGTGGAGTCGGGTCTCCACGACGTCCTCATGATCACCGGACGCAGTAAGCGTTCCATCGAGGACCACTTCGACCGCGCCTACGAGCTGGAGGTCGCCCTTGAGGCCAAGGGCGACGCGGAGCGGCTCCGTTCGGTCCGTGAGTCCAGCGACCTCGCCCAGGTCCACTACGTCCGCCAGGGTGAGCCCCGCGGGCTCGGGCACGCTGTGCTGTGCGCGGAGGCGCACGTGGGCGACAACCCCTTCGCCGTGCTGCTGGGCGACGACCTGATCGAGACCGCCGACCTGCTGCGACGCATGATCGAGGTGCGTCGCGAACACGGAGGCAGTGTCGTGGCGCTCATGGAGGTCGAGCCCGAACAGGTCTCCCTCTACGGTTGCGCCGCGGTGGAACCCACCGAGGAGGAGGACGTCGTCACGGTCACCGACCTGGTGGAGAAGCCCGCGCGGGAAGAGGCGCCGAGCCGTTGGGCGATCATCGGTCGCTACGTCTGCGACCCCGCGGTCTTCGAGGTCCTGCACCGCACCCCGCCGGGGCGCGGCGGTGAGATCCAGCTGACGGACGCCCTGCTCGAACTCACCCGCACCAAGCCCGAGGAGGGCGGTGGCGTACGCGGGGTCCTGCTGCGGGGACAGCGCTACGACACCGGCAACAAGGCCGACTACATCCGCACCGTGGTCGACTTCGCCTGCCGGCGCCCGGACCTGGCCGAGGAGCTCCTGCCCTGGCTGCGCGAGTTCGTCGACCGCCACGACCGCGCCGACCGGAGCTGACCCGCCCGGCGCGTCCCACCGGTGTCAGTGGTCACAATGGGGTGGGGGCGGACCACACGAGTGGACCGTTCCCAGCGCGCACCACGAACCGGAGGGACCCCATGAAGAGCGTCGAACAGCACGTCTCCGATCTGCTGGCGCTGGTCGCCGTGCCCGAGGCGACGGAGCTCGACCTGCTCCGGGCCCACGGGACGGTACTCGCCGAACCGGTGGTCTCCGAGGTGTCCCTGCCGGGCTTCGACAACTCCTCGATGGACGGTTACGCCGTCCACTCCGGCGACCTGGAACACGCCTCGCCCGGCTCCCCGGTCAGACTGCCGGTGGTGGCCGACATCCCGGCGGGCGACCCGTCCCCGAGCGCGATCCGCCCCGGCCTGTGCGCGCGCATCATGACCGGCGCACCCATGCCCACGGGCGCCGACGCGGTCGTCCCGGTCGAGTGGACCGACGGTGGGAGCGTGGAGGTCCTCGTCGAGCGTCCGGCCACGCCCGGGGGGTTCGTGCGCAGGAGCGGAGAGGACGTCGAGGCGGGCGCGCGTGTGCTGAACGCCGGGACCCTCATCGGGGCGGGGGAGATGGGTGTGCTCGCCGCGGTCGGCCGCCGGACCGTCCCGGCCGTCCCCCGGCCCAGGGTCGTGGTCCTCTCCACCGGTGAGGAACTGGTCGAACCCGGGCGCCCGCTCGGCCCCGGCCAGATCTACGAGTCGAACAGCTACATGATCGCGGCCGCGGCGAAGGAGGCCGGGGGCGAGGCGCACCGCCACGGCTTCGTCGGCGACGACCCGGTCAGCGTTCGTGACGCCCTGGAGGGGCTGCTGCTGCGCGCCGACATCGTCGTCACCACCGGTGGCGTCAGCATGGGCGCCTACGACGTGGTCAAGGAGGTGCTCGGCAGGCAGGGGACCGTCGAGTTCACCTCGGTGGCGATGCAGCCCGGCAAGCCCCAGGGATACGGCACGATCGGCCCGGACGAGACCCCCATCATCACGCTGCCGGGCAACCCGGTGAGCGCCTTCGTCTCCTTCCAGATGTTCGTACGGCCGGTGCTGCGGAAGCTGCGCGGTCTCGACCCGACGCCCCTACCGACCGTGCGCGCCCGACTGTCCACCGCGGTCACCTCGCCGAAGGGTCGACGTTCCTACCTGCGCGCCGTGCTGTCGCCGGCGGACCCCGGCACCGAAGCGGCGCACACCGTCTCGCCCGCCGTCCGACAGGGTTCGCACCAGCTGTCCGCGCTGGCCGACGCCAACGGCCTCCTCGTCGTCCCGGAGGAGGTCACGGAGCTGCCGGCGGGTGCGATCGCGGAGGTCCTGGCGCTGCCCGGGCACTGACCCGAGGCGGTCTCCGCGCCGTTGTCACCGTGGAGGAGTACGGTCATGCGTGGGACGCGCCGACGCGCGCCCCACGCGGCCGGCGCACCGATGGGCCGCGTGGTCCACACGCGAAGACGACGGGTGACCCCGATGACCGACACCCCGAAGCCGGAGGCGCACCCCTCCGGCCTGACCCACCTCGACGAATCCGGCGCCGCGCGCATGGTGGACGTCTCCCGCAAGGACGTCAGCGCCCGCAGCGCGACCGCCACCGGCCGGGTCCTGCTCAACGCCGCGACCGTCGCCGCCCTGCGCGGCGGAGAGGTCCCCAAGGGCGACGCCCTCGCGGTCGCGCGCATCGCCGGCATCCAGGGCGCCAAGCGCACCCCCGACCTGGTGCCGCTGTGCCACCCCATCGCGGTGCACGGTGTCGACGTGGACCTGACGGTCCTCGACGACGGCGTGGACATCTCCGCCACGGTCCGTACCGCGGACCGCACGGGCGTCGAGATGGAGGCGCTCACCTGCGTGATGACCGCGGCGCTCGGCTTGGTCGACATGGTCAAGGCCATCGACCCGGAGGCCGAGGTCACCGCGGTCAGGGTCGAGGAGAAGCTCGGCGGGAAGAAGGGGCACTGGAAGCGTGGCGACTGAGCCGAACGAACGCTCCGCGCGTCGGGTCGCCGTGGTCACCGCCTCGAACCGGGCGGCCGCCGGGGTCTACCCGGATCGCTCCGGGCCGGTGATCGTGGAGCGCCTGCGCGGCCTGGGATTCACGGTGGTGGGGCCCTGGGTGGTGCCGGATGGTCCACCGGTGACCCAGGCGCTGTTGCGCGCGCACCACGAGGGCGCCGACGCCGTGCTGACCACGGGTGGCACCGGTCTCACCCCCCAGGACCGCACCCCCGAGGCCACCCGTCCGCTGTTGGCCTTCGAGGTCCCGGGCATCCCCGAGGCGCTGCGCGCCGCGGGGCGCGACAAGGGAGTGCCCACCGCGATCCTCTCCCGAGGCCTGGCGGGGGTCGTGGAGCGGGAGGGACACAGCATGCTCGTGGTGAACCTGCCCGGCTCCCGAGGCGGCGTGGGCGACGGAATGGACGTGCTGGCACCCGTTCTGGGGCACGCGATCGACCAGATGCGGGGCGGTGACCACCCCCGGTCGGAATGAGACCCGGTAATGACCACAATCACATCCCGGGCATTCCGGAAGCAGAGAATTCCTTGACCCTAGTACGGTTTTTGGTGCAGGAGTGAATGGAGTTTGGAATCATCCGATTCCTGTGTGGCGGAGGTTACACCCGCTACCGCGTGTCCCCAGGGGTGGAATACTGGAAGGGCTCACCGGTACCGGGCGTGGCCACGCCCCGAGGGCCGGTGGCGTATCCGCGCCGGGTGGTGCACAGGGCCACGGAGGGACGACGTGAAACGCAGACAGAGGTGGCCGGTCACCCTCAAGGAGGGGGCGATCGCGCTTCGCCCACTGCGCCTGCGCGACGCCCCCGCCCTGCGTGATACCCGTGCGCGCAACGCCGAGTGGCTGCGGCCGTGGGAGCCCACCTACCCGGAGATGCCGTTGCGCACCACCGGGGTCTCCCCCTACGTCGCGATGATCCAGGCCATCCGCGGTGAGGCGCGCCAGGGGCTGTCCATGCCCTGGGCGGTCACCTACGACGACCGTTTCGTAGGACAGCTCACAGTGGGCGCCATCGTGTGGGGTTCGGCCAGATCGGCACAGGTCGGTTACTGGATCGACAGCGCCTACGCGGGGAGGGGCATCACCCCGACCGCGGTCGCGTTGGCCGTCGACCACTCCTTCTTCAGCGTCGGACTGCACCGGATCGAGGCCAATGTCCGACCCGAGAACCGGGCCAGCAGACGCGTGGTCACCAAACTCGGTTTCCGGGACGAGGGCGTGCGACGCAGACAGCTGCACATCGACGGGGCCTGGCGGGACCATATTTGTTATGGACTCACCGCGGAGGAGGTGCCCCGGGGGGTTTTGCGTCGTTGGTACGACGGGGGGTCTTCCGGTCCGACCTCGGAGGGTGGTTCCGGCCCCGGTTCGGCATTGGGGCCGGATGGCCCGAACGGCGGCGAGGATCCACGTGATCCGGCGAGTCCGAACCCGTGGCCGAACTGAACGTGACAGCATCACGGGTGCGTCCGAAGCCTAAACCTCACTTTAAGCACATTGATTCATTACTTTGCGTTGAATTGGCACTGCGCTCCGCAGTCACCATCTGACCTGCGATTTCTTCCGGAGGGGTGGAGCGACCGAAACTGAGGGTCCACAATCTTGCGACACTCCGGTCGGAATGCGGCGCATTTATGGACACGGGGTCGTACCGTGCGGAACATAGACGCATTGACGATGCGGGCAACACGTGGATATGGCACACGGGATTCGTTCCGGCTCCGACCCGGAGTAGGAACGGTACCGAGCCGGGGGGCGTCGGTACTCCCGGGACAGTGTTCATGTACACGCGGCGCGGTGTCGACGAAGTGTCGATCAACGTTCAGTGGCCGTCATCGTGAGGAGGGGTGATGAGCAGCTCTCCCCTGTACCTCGCCATCGTGGTGGTCTGGCTCATCGTCCTGGTGCCGATGCTGTTGCGCAAGGACGCGGTCGAGCCGACCCACGAGGAGACCCGACGCGACGACGCCGAGCCGGACGCCGACGAGGTCGACGAGTCGTTCGAGGAGGAAGAGGCGGACGAGGAGGACCCGGATCTCACCGAGACCCAGGTCATCACCCGGCCGCGGGCGCACCGGGAACACGCGGCCGAGGAGGCCGAGGAGCCGCGTCCCGTCGAACGGGGCCCGATGCCCGCACCCGAATCCCGGGCCCGGGTCATCGCCCGCCGTCGTCGGCGCACCAGCGCGCTCACCCTGCTCAACGTCGCCACCATCGTGGCCGTCGCCTTCGGTCTCGGTCCCTGGTGGGTGATCGCGCCGCCGATCCTGTTGCTCGTCGGACACTTCGCACTGTTGCGGGAGGCGGCCAAGGTCGACGCCGAGCGGCGTCGGGCCCGCCTCAAGGCACGTCGCCGGGCCTACCTGCGCGCACGTCGGGACCGTGACCGCCAGGAACACGAGGCCCGGGAGGCCCAGCGCCTGGCCAAGGTGATCGCCCTCCAGGAGCGCCGCAGTCAGGTCTACGACCAGTACGCGGACGCACGCCTGCGGGCCGCCGGAGACTGACCCCGGTCCGAACGCCCGATCGGGCGTTCGGACCACTCGAACTTTCCTGCTAAAGTTGGTCACGTCTTCGGGGCTGTGGCGCAGACCGGTAGCGCACCTCGTTCGCATCGAGGGGGTCAGGGGTTCAAATCCCCTCAGCTCCACCGAAGAGAAGAAGCCGAGGGGAAGTACGTCTTCCCCTCGGCTTCTTCGTCTTTCAAGACCGAGAAAGAGCAGGGCCCGATCCGTGGATCGGGCCCTTTCTCGTGCTCGTGATGGGGTCGGACGCCGTGTTCGCTGTTCCCTGCGGCGGGAGGTCATCCGGACCTGAGCCCCGAGTGTCACCGGCGAAGCGTCTATCCCCTGCGGCGGGGTGGTGCCGATGCGGTCCCCAGCCTATCCACCGAGGCACCGGGACGCCTATGGGTTCGGCCTCTGGATCGACCACCGGGTCCTCGTGCTCGTCCGAACCTCTTCACGGAGAGGAGCGGTGTCTAGAAGGGTTCAGGCGCATACTCGGTTTTGGCCGTGTCCGAAACGGGGATGCCCGGGGCCTCAGGGACGCGAGTCCGGATGGAACCGGGTTTTCAGAAGATCACCGAAAGTGATGTCTCTCTTCTGGTGAAGGGTCGCGGAAGTACCGCTATGTGGGGGTTTCTGGGCTGATGTGCGGATGCGGATGCCCGCCCGTGACGTCGTCACACGCCCCGACCCCGAGGAGGGTCGGGTTCCGCGAGTCGATTTCGATACTCCTCGTGGCAATAGCGAGACCGTCGCTCTCCGTTATGTCGGTCCCTTCTGATTTCCCTTCTCGAGGGACTTGTCCCTGCAGGTCATCGGAGACGCTGTCGCGCCATGAAGAGTATGGAAACCGGTCTGAGCTGCGCCGATTCCGTCTTCTATGGCCATTTCGGAACCGGTGCCACAACCTTTGGTCGATCGTCGGCCATGGAATGATGAATATTCGGCCTCGGACCTTGTGGACTCTGTCGCGATAGGACATCTTGGTTCCGGGATGGGCTGGAAACACCAAGAAAGGTAGATGCCATGACCGTGCACGCGCAGAGCTCTCGTAAGAACAACGGCTGGACCTGGTGGTAACCAGGCCGGCTTGACGGCGCCGACGCGGCGTCCGTCACGCTTGGAGGGCCCGTTCGACATCGTCGACGGGCCCTTACCCATGTCCGCCCAAGACACTCCGCTCCGTGATCGCGAGGGGGATTTGACCGAACACCCGACCGGGTAAGAGCCCGGTACGTCGTCCGGGCCGTCCGGGTCGGGGCCGAAACGAAGGTGAAGGGGCGACCAGTAGCAGTGTCCGACTCCCCTCAGCAGTCAGGCGGATACGAATACCCGAAGGAACCGGAGCCCACGGGTGGGTACGCGCGCCCACCCATCCCGGAGGGAGCGCCGAGCGGACGCCCACCCGAGAGCCGGGTGGAGCCCATCCCGGAGGAGTCCACGGCGGTCGTCGGAGAGGGATTCCGGCGCACCACCAGAGCGCGCAACAAGACCATGCGAGCCGAACGCGGCCGGGGGTTCTGGCGCCTGGGGACGTCCACGGTCCTGTACGTGATGGTGGTCGGGGGTATGGCCGACTACGTGGACCCGCAGGTACGCGTCATCGCCCACCTCGCGTTCTGGCTGTTCATCGGGGTGGGTCTGGGGCTGACGGTGGCCCGAGAACGCCGGCACGACTGGGCGCCGCGACCCCGATGGCCGTGGCTGCTCGCGGCGCTGGGCGGCGCGGTGACGGCGGAGGTGCTCATCCTGGCGGTGGGATCGCCCGCGATCATCGTGGGATCGATCGTCCTGCTCGTGCTGGGGGCGTTCTTCCTCATGCTGGTGGGCTGAGCGCCGGGCCGGTGGAGCAGGGGGAAGGACGGCTCAGGTGGCCTCGTCGTCGAAGGGCGGGCGCTTGCCGTTCAGGCGGGAGACCGGCTTCTTGTCGGTCTCCTCCTCTTCTTCCCAGAAGTGCTTCTGAATGAATCTCTTCGGGTTGAGGTCCTGGACGTCGAAGTCCTTGTACTCCGGGCCGAGCCCCTCCTTGATGTCGTTGGAGGCGGAGTTGGCCATGGTGCGGAGCTGGCGCAGGACACGGCCGACCTGTTGCGCGGCCTTCGGGAGCTGGTCCGGCCCGAAGATCAGCAACGCGAGAAGGAGGAGGACGACGAACTCTCCACCGCTGATGCCGAACATGTATGGTCCTCGCCTTCGGGTGCTGACCGGCTTCAAGCAGGTTAACCGGTATCGCCATGCTTGGGTAACCGTGTCCCCATCCAACACCCATCGGTGGCTCTCGGAGCACATCGGGGTCTTGAAGGCGAACCAGCCCTCCACTCGGCGAGCGGAGGGCTGGGGAAACGCACGTGTGACGGTCAGACCGTGCGAACGTCCGCCGCCTGCGGGCCCTTCGGGCCCTGGATGATGTCGAACTCGACCTTCTGGTCCTCTTCCAGGTTCCGGAAGCCGGTGCCCGCGATCGCAGAGTAGTGAACGAACACGTCGGGCTGACCACCCTCGACGGCGATGAACCCGAAACCCTTCTCAGAGTTGAACCACTTCACGGTGCCCTGAGCCATGTGCTCTCCCTTGGGGACTACGGCGGGACCGCACCCTGCTGGTCCCGGGTCGCCGGGCGCCGGACCGAAGAAGGGTCATACCCGAATCGACAAGCGCCCACGTGAAGTTCCGCGAGGCGCCTCGGGCATCCATGGAAACTACAACAGCAACCAGTTGCAGACAGTACCAGGGAGGATGGGACCTTGCCGAGACCTTTCGGCCATGAATCCCCGATATCCGAGTGTCCTGTTGCGGCTACTCGAAAAGGTTGATTTCCCGCCCTTGTGCGACTAATGGAGTTGTGCCCGGGGAACGATTTCGGCCGTTCCCCGGGCGGGTCCACTCGTTAGGAGGCATCGCGTCCGTAGATCCACACCTCGAACCACAACCGATCGCCCCAGGTGTCGTCCGGCAATGGATAGGCCGATAGGACCGGGTACAGGTAGGCGAAGTGCGCGATGGTCAACAACACCACGACACCGAAGACCACTCCGCCGAGCGCGCGCGTGTACGGAGCGAAGCGCGGACTGTCCTCTCCCGCGCCCATCAGCATCCCCAACATCAGCACGATGCCGAGCACCAGGAACGGCAGGAACGGCAGCGCGTAGAACAGGAACATCGGGCGGTCCGGGTAGGCGAACCAGGGGAGCCAACCGGCAGCGACCGCGAGCAGCACAGCGCCGGCCCGCCAGTCGCGGAAGGTGATCCACCAGCCCAGCATCACCACCATGGCGATGATGCTCACCCACCAGATGACCGGGGTCCCGATGGACACCACCGAGGTCACACAGCTCCCGGTGTCGCACCCGACGGCCTGCCCGTCGTAGTGGAACATCACCGGGGTGCGCATGATCAGCCACTCCCACGGCGCGGAGATGTAGGTGTGGTCGCTGGTGAGGCCGGAGTGGAAGTTCATCATCCGGCCGTGGTAGTCGATCAGACTCCACAGGGCCTCCAACGGTGTGGCCACGATGTTCGGCAGCCAGTCGGGGGCCAGACCATCGGCGAAGTCCCGGTTGTAACCACCGCGGGTGAACAACCACCCGGACCAGGAGACCAGGTAGACGATCCCGGCGACCACCACGGTCTGTAGGAACGCGGGTACGGCGTCGATGCCCAGCCAACGGCCGAAGACACGACGCTGGCCGACGCTGCGCCGGGCACCGTAGTCCCAGGCGACGGTGAGCAGACCGAAGGCGGCGATGAAGAACAGGGCCGACCACTTGGTGCCGACCGCCAGGCCGAAGCACAGACCGGCGGCCAGGCGCCACCAGCGCATGCCCAACCAACCCACCGTGGTCAGGTCGACCCCGGCCTCCGCCAGGCGGACCAGGCGCTCCCTCGTCTTGTCCCGGTCGATCACCAGACAGGTGAACCCCGCCAGGATCCACAGGGTGAGGAAGATGTCCACCATGGCGATGCGGCTCAGGGTGAAGTGCAGGCCGTCCAAGGCCAGGATCAGCCCGGCGGTGCAGCCGAGAAGGACGGAGCGGGTCATCCGGGTGGCGAGCCGGACCAGGATGAGAACGGAGATCATCCCGGCCAGGGCGGAGGCCACCCGCCAACCTTCGGGGCTGACCGCCGACCCGAACGGCATCAGCGTCCACAGCCAGTCGCCGAGCGCGATCATCCACTTGCCGACGGGCGGATGGACGATGAAGTCGCCCGCGCCGGTGAAGATGTTCGGATCGCCCTCGGCCAACATGGTGTCCGAGTTGTCGAGGGTCTCGTGCTCGTATCCGAAACGCCACAGGGCGAAGGCGTCCGTGGCGTAGTAGGTCTCGTCGAAGTAGATCCGTTCCGGCTGCCCGAGGTTGAAGAACCTGAGCGCCCCCGCGAACAACGCGACGAGGCCGGCGCCCAGCCAACCCGGCCATGCGGGTGTGGGCATGCGGGGCACGAAGCGGGAACGGAGGTCGGAGGGCCGGGCCGCGGCCGGAGGGGGCGAGGGCTCGGCCTCGCTGGGAAGTGCGGTGGTGGTCATCTCGGCTCGTAGGTTGGGGTCAGAGATGGAGGTCCGTTGCGGGCGGGCCGTGAAACCGGGTTTCGGATGGTTCGATCATGGCCAACCGTAGCGCGACAGGACGGGGATCACAGTGGTTGAGGGTGTCGAGAGAACACAGCCGGGCGGAAGGCTCGTCCTGGCCGGGTTGCCCATCGGGAACCTGGAGGACGCGCCACCTCGGCTGTTGCACGCGCTGGAGGGGGCGCGCGTGATCGCCGCGGAGGACACACGTCGATTGCGTCAATTCGCCTCCCGTGCGGGCATCCGCCTCGGTGGTGAGTCCGGTGCCCGCGTCGTGTCCTACTACGACGCGAACGAGAGCCGCAGAGGAGACGAACTCCTCGCCGATCTGCGGCGGGGCGAGGAGGTCCTGGTCGTCACCGACGCGGGGATGCCGGGGGTGTCCGACCCCGGCTACCGCCTGGCGGCGGCCTGCGCCGAGGAGGGGATCCCCGTCACCTCGATCCCGGGGCCGTCGGCGGTGACCACCGCACTGGTGGTCTCCGGACTTCCCACCGACCGATTCTGCTTCGAGGGGTTCCCACCGCGCAAGGGCCTGAGGCCTTACCTGGAGGAGCTGGCCGACGAGCGCCGGACGATGGTCTTCTTCGAGAGCCCGCACCGGATCGCCGCCACCCTGCGGACGATGGCCGCGGCGTTCGGCGCCCAACGCCGGGCGGCGGTCTGCCGTGAGCTCACCAAGACCTACGAACAGGTGCGCCGGGGCGGCTTGGGCGAGTTGGCCGAGTGGGCCGCCGACGGTGTGCGCGGCGAGATCTCGGTGGTGGTGGAGGGCGCCCGGCCCCGCGCGGAGAGCACGAGCGACACCGACCTGATCGTCGCCGTGGGGGAGCTGGAGGACGAGGGGATGCGCCGCAAGGAGGCCATCGTCCGGGTCGCCAAGGAGACCGGTGTGCCCAAGCGCCGTGTCTACGACCTGGTCCACGGTGTCGTCGAGGCGGAGTGACCCCGGCGGATCCGACCGCCGGGGAAACCAACTCCCGGGTCGGTGCGTCGAACAGCACTGAGACCGAAGTGACGAAAGAGGATTCCCACATGCGCAGTGAGCTCTTCCAACAAGCCCAGGAGACCCAGCAGCCGGGGATGCACCTGCAGAACCGCAAGATGCTGAGAGTGGGGCTCAACGGTGAGTTCTACGCCCGACAGGGCGCGATGGTCGCCTACCAAGGGCAGGTCGAGTTCGCGTACCAGGGCGCGGGCAGCGTCGGCCGGTTCATGAAGAAGGCGTTCACGGGCGAGGGCCTGCCACTGATGAAGGTGTCCGGGCGGGGGGACGTGTTCTTGGCCCACGAGGCCTGGGACGTGCACCTGATCGACCTGGAGGAGGAGTCCCTCACCGTCAACGGCGCCAACGTCCTGGCCTTCGAGCCCACCCTGAACTGGGACATCCAGAAGGTGCAGGGGTTCGGCGGCATGGTGGCCGGAGGACTCTTCAACACGGTCTTCACCGGGCGGGGCCGGATCGCCGTGGCCTGCCACGGGAGCCCGGTGCTGCTCAACGTGGATCAGCCGACCTTCGTCGACACCCAGGCCGCCGTCGCCTGGAGTACTTCCCTGCAGGCCGACATCCGCAGCACGGTCAAGGCCGGAGCGATCATCGGGCGCGGCAGTGGTGAGGCCTTCCAGCTCGCTCTGCAGGGGCAGGGCTTCGTGCTCGTCCAGGGCTCCGAGGGCGCACCGACCCCCACCAACGGCTGAGCGGACCGCGCACAGGAGAAGGGCCCCGAACCGCACGACCTGGGCGGTTCGGGGCCCCTCGTTTCTCGGGCCGGTGAAGGCGCGCCCTAGACGACCGCTCCGTCGTCCGCGTCGCGGGCGGCCTTGGCCGCCACCTTCTGCTTGGCCTTGCGTTCCTTGATCACGTGCGGCGCGGGCGTCTTGTCCCACTTCTGCAGCCAGATGGCGATCGGTACCGCGACGAACACGGTGGAGACCACACCGGTGGACAGACCGACCAACATGGCGATGGAGAAGTCCTGGAGCGAGGACCCACCGAGGAAGGTGAGGAAGATCAGGATGATCCACGCACCGACGGTCGTGTTCACCGTACGCGGCAGGGTGTTGAGGATCGCGCGGTTGGCGATCTCGGTGAACGAGGACTTGTCGTCCCTCGCCCACTCGTCTCGCACCCTGTCGAACACCACCACCGAGTCGTTGACGGTGAACCCGATGACACTCAGGATCGCGGCGAGGAAGACCCCGTCGATGGGCTTGCCGAGCCAGATGAACAGGGCGACGACCAACAGCATGTTGAAGGCCAGCGACACCATGGTGGAGACACCGAAGGACCAGCGGAAACGCCAGGCCAGGTAGATCATCTGCAGGGCCAGGGCCGCGCCGAGCGCGATCAGGGCCCGGTTACGCAGCTCGTCGCCCATGCTCGGACCGATCAGCTCGTCGCTGATCAGGTCCACGCCACCGGTCTCCTCGGCGATGGCCTCGGTGATGCCGTTGGCCTCCGTGTCGGAGATGTCGCCGGTGCGGACGGACAGGTCGCCGTCACCGGACTCCTGGACCACCGCGGTGTCCGAACCCGCGAAGTCGAGCGCGGAGATGACACCTCGGGCCTCGTCGATGGACAGGTCCTGCTCGCCGGTGATCTCGTACTCCAGGACGCGACCACCGGTGAACTCGACACCGAGGTTGGTGTCGCGGACCAACGGTGCCGCGATCGCGGTGACCACGATCAGCGCGGCGACGATGAGTCCGACGCGGCGGAAGTTCATCAGCTGCGGGTTCTTCTCGACCAGCCAAGTGCGGACCTTGCCGATGCGGTTGATGCCGCTGATCGAGGGGTGCTTCTTGATGACGGTTCGACGCACCGCCCACTCCACGAACACGCGCGCGATGACGAGCGCGGAGATCATGGATGCGATGGTGCCCAGGCTCAGGGTCACACCGAAGCCCTGAACGGTGCCGGAGGCGAAGAAGAACAGCAGGGCGGCGGCAAGGATCGTGGTGACGTTGGTGTCGAGGACCGCGCTCCAGGCCTTCTGCGTGCCCTGGACGAAAGCCTTCTCCAGGTTGGGCGGCACCGCGCGGCGACGGCGACGGGCCAGGGCGCCGGTCTCCTTGCCCTCCTTGTCGGACTCCTTCATACCGGAGGCCTTGTTCGCCTCGTAGACCTGCTGTTGGCGCTGGTACTCCTCACGCGCCCGTTCGAAGATCAGCACGTTGGCGTCGATGGCCATACCGATCGCCAACACGAAACCGGCCAGACCCGGCAACGTCAGTGTGGCGCTGATGGCCACCAACGCGCCGTAGGCGATCAGGGTGTAGAACGCCAGGGCCAGGGAGGCCAGGAAACCGACCATGCGGTACACCACCGTGATGTACAGCGCGGTGAACGCGATGCCCAGGATGGCGGCGATGGCGCTGGCCTCGATGGCGGCGGCGCCGAGGGTCGGACCGACGGTCTGACGCTGGACCTCGGTGACCGGCAGCGGCAGCGAGCCACCCTCGATCAGCACGGCCAGCTCTTCGGCGGTCTCGCTGTTGAAGTCGCCGCTGATGGTGGTCTGGCCGCCGGCCATGCCCACCTCACAGGCGGTTTCCGCCGTCACCTGCGGGGACGAGATGACCTGGTCGTCCAGGACGATCGCGACGCGGCGACGTGGGTCGCCCTCTTGGAAACAGGCGGCCTGCCCGGTCAGTTCCTGCCACTGGTCACGGCCTTCGCCGCGGAAGGCGACGTTGACGACCCACTGGGCGCGGTTGACCTGGTCGAGGCCGGCCTCGGCGCTGGAGACGCGGTCGCCCTGGATGGCGGCCTCGCCCAGCTGGAGCATGGTGCCCTCGGAGTCGGGCAGGGTCACCGCGACGTCCTCGGGGTTCTCCGCGGGGGGACCGGCGGGCGCCTGGGGCATGCCGCCACCACCGGGGTCGCCGCCCATGCCGCCGAGGATCTCCTCCATCTCCTCCTGCGTCATCTCGCCGCCCTCGCCACCGGCGGGGGCTTCGCCCCCACCCTCGGCGGGAGCCTCGCCCTCGCCGTCGGAGGGGGCGCGGGCCTCGTCGGCCGGCGGGTTGGCGAAGTCTCCGCCCTGGGGCGCCTGGACGCCCTGGCCACCGCCGGACTCGCCCACGCCGAGGACCGGGTGGAAGGACAGCTGGGCGGTCTGGCCGACGATCTGCGCGGCCTCCGCCGGGTCCTGCACGCCGGGTAGTTCGACGATGATCCGGTTCTCACCGGAACGCGACATGTTCGCCTCGGCCACACCGAGACGGTCGATGCGCTGACGCAGCACCTCGACGACCTTGTCGGTGTTCTCCGAGTCGGCGGCGGTGCCGTCGGGGCCGTCCTGGGTTTCGAGGACGATCTGCGTACCGCCGCTCAGGTCGAGACCCAGGCGCGGTGGGATGAACCACGCCGCGCCGAACGCGACGAGGATGACGAGGAGGGAGATGAGCGCGCGTGTCCAGCGCGCTCCCGCTCCCGTTTGACTGGACAAGGGGTGAACCTCTCACTGCGGATGGTGGAACCGGTCGCGTGCCCGGGCACCGGACGGCTCGCGCGCGGCGCGAGGCCCGGGACCGAACGGGGGGTGCGAGGGCCCGGACCCGTACGAGACGGGTGAGGACCGACCGGGTTGGTCAGACGGTGGTGTGCGCGGTGAGAGGGGGCGCCCGGGTGGATGGCAGCCCCTCGGCGTCGACCTGTTCGGGAACGGGGTCGTGAAGGGGGAGGGGCAGCGGCCACCAGGGTTGGTCCCACACCGCCAGGCGCAGGGCGCAAGAGGGGACCGCGTCGGGCAGGTCCCGCAGTACCAACCGCTGATCGCAGGTGGAGGCGGGTGGCCCGAGCGCGACCGTCTGTGGGTCGACGTAGGGTCCGACCTCCTTGCCCGCCTCCTTGGCGGAGGGGGAGGGGCCGGAGTCGGCGGTGGTCGCCGGGGCGTCGGCCGAACCGACCGAGGAGGGGAGAGCCTCCCCATCACCGGACGGCGCGGCGGCCAAGGGGAAGGACAGCACGACCATCAACACCACGCCGGCGATCAGGGACGCGGTGTTCCGGGCAGGACGGGGTATGGCACGGGTATCCGTGGTGACCACCGCCTCGGGACCGGGTTGGAGGGTCGCTCTCTGTCGTTCCGCGTCGGCGCTCCGGTGACACTCGACGTCGTTGAGCCGAGCATAAGGGCAGGGACCCACCCCGGGGAATCACTGCCGGCCGCCCTGTGGACAACCGTTGCCGGAACGTATGCGGTCGACCGTCCGGGAAGCCCGGGGCGGAGGAGCGGGGGAAGGGGCGGGAAGCGCCGTCACATCGGGGAATCGGCGCCGTGGCCAGGGAGGCGGCCCGCGTACACCCCGGCCGGCTTTAGGCTTGGGTCATGTCGTCGAATCGCCACATCCTGACCGCGGTCGCCTGGCCCTACGCCAACGGCCCGCGCCACATCGGCCACGTCTCCGGTTTCGGGGTCCCCTCGGACGTCTTCTCGCGCTTCCAGCGAATGTCGGGGAACAACGTGCTGATGGTCAGCGGTACCGACGAACACGGCACCCCCATCCAGGTGCTGGCCGACCAGGAGGGCGTCAGCGCCCGCGAGCTGGCCGACCGCTACAACCGGATCATCGCCGAGGACCTCGTCGCCCTCGGCCTGTCCTACGACCTGTTCACCCGCACCACCACCGGCAACCACTACTCCGTCGTCCAGCGGCTGTTCACCACGCTCCACGACAACGGATACGTCTTCACGCGCACCACCAAGGGCGCGATCTCCCCCTCCACCGGCCGCACCCTGCCGGACCGCTACATCGAGGGCACCTGCCCCATCTGCGCCTACGACGGTGCCCGCGGTGACCAGTGCGACAACTGCGGCAACCAGCTCGACCCGATCGACCTGATCTCGCCGCGGTCCCGGATCAACGGGGAGACCCCCGAGTTCACGGACACCGAGCACTTCATGCTCGACCTGCCCGCCTTCGCCGAGATCCTCACCGAGTGGCTCAAGGGCAAGGAAGAGGAAGTGACCGCCTCGGAGCCGTCCGGTGATGGTGGTGGGCGCCGGGTGGGGTGGCGGCCCAACGTCCTCAAGTTCTCCCTGAACCTGCTGGAGGACCTCCAGCCGCGCGCGGTCACCCGTGACCTCAACTGGGGTGTGCCGATCCCGCTGGAGGGGTGGAGCGAGAACGCCAACAAGCGCCTGTACGTCTGGTTCGACGCGGTCATCGGCTACCTGTCCGCGTCCATCGAGTGGGCCGAGCGCGTGGGTGAGCCCGACGCCTGGAAGCGCTGGTGGCAGGAGAAGGACAGCGAGTCCTTCTACTTCATGGGCAAGGACAACATCGTCTTCCACTCGGTCATCTGGCCGTCCATCCTGCTCGGCGCGAGCGGCAAGGGCGACCGGGGCGGTGAGGTCGGAACGCTGGGCGAGCTGAACGTCCCCGACGAGGTGGTCTCCAGCGAGTTCCTCACCATGGAGGGACAGAAGTTCTCCTCCTCGCGCCGTGTGGTGATCTACGTGCGCGACTTCCTGGAGCGCTACTCCGCCGACGCGCTGCGGTACTACATCATGGCCGCCGGACCGGAGAACCAGGACACCGACTTCACCTGGGCCGAGTTCGTGCGCCGCAACAACGACGAGCTGGTCGCGGCCTGGGGCAACCTGGTCAACCGGTCCATCTCCATGGCCGCCAAGAACCTGGGCGAGATCCCCGCCGTCGGTGAGCTCACCGACGAGGACCGCGCGGTCCTGGCCGACTCCAAGGCCGCCTTCGACACCGTCGGCGCCCGCCTGGAGCGCTCACAGTTCAAGGCCGCCCTGCAGGAGGCCATGCGCACCGTCTCCGAGGCCAACAAGTACATCTCCGACCAGGCTCCGTGGGCGCTGAAGAAGACCGACCCCGAGCGGATGGCCACCGTTCTGCACGTGGCGTTGCAGCTGGTCCAGGACGCCAACACCCTGCTCACCCCGTTCCTGCCCGTCGCCGCCAACAAGGTGTACGCGATGATGGGTGGCACCGGGACCTGGACCGGCATGCCCCGGATCGAGTCGGGTCACGACACCATCGGTGACTCCGAGGAGAAGGTGGACTACCCGGTCATCACCGGTGACTACGCCGACAACGACGCCCGGTGGGCCTCGACGCCGATCGTCCCGGGCACCCCGCTGAGCCGCCCGGAGCCGCTGTTCACCAAGCTCGACCCGTCCGTGGTCGACGAGGAACTCGCGCGCCTGGCCGGCGACACCGAGTAACCGAGCACATGAGTACCCGCGGGCCCCGAGAACACCTCGGGGCCCGCGGGGAATCTCCAATGACCGAGGGACGACGGAGGAAGGTCGACGTGGGCAAGCGCAGTGGCAAGGCGGTCAAGGAGCGCAACGCGCAGACTCCGCCGGCGGCGCCCGAGGCGTTGCGGGTACGGGTGGCCGACAGCCACACCCATATGGACATGCAGTCCCCCGAGGTCCCCGAGATCATCGCCGCGGCCGAGGCCGTGGGCGTGACCCCACTGGTGCAGGTGGGCGTGGACCTGTCCTCTTCGCGCTGGGCGGTCGAGGTCGCCGAGCGGTACCCCGGGAAGGTGTGGGCCGCGGTGGCACTGCACCCCAATGAGGCCCCGCGCGTGGTGCACGGCGACGGCGCCGAGGGCGTGGAGGCCGACGACACCGACTGGACGGAGAAGGCCCGTCCCGCCGGTGGCATCGAGGCCTTGGAGGCCGAACTCGCCGAGATCGACGCCCTGGCCGGTCGCCCCGAGGTGGTCGCGGTCGGGGAGACCGGCATGGACACCTTCCGGACCGGGCCCGAGGGCGCGCGTGCCCAGGAGGAGTCCTTTCGCCGACACATCGCCATCGCCAAGAGGCACGGCAAGGCGCTCATGATCCACGACCGTGAGGCGCACGAGGACGTCCTGCGGATCCTGGTGGAGGAGGGCGCCCCCGAACGGGTGGTCTTCCACTGCTTCTCCGGCGACGCCGAGATGGCCAAGGTGTGCGCCGAGCACGGCTACTTCATGAGCTTCGCGGGCAACGTCACCTTCGCCGGCGCCGAATCACTCCGCGAGGCGGCGCGCGCGGCCCCCGCCGAGTCGATCCTGGTGGAGACCGACGCGCCCTTCCTCACCCCCAAGCCCTACCGGGGCCGACCCAACGCGCCCTACCTGATCCCGCTGACGCTGCGCGTGCTCGCCGAGGTCAAGGGGATGGACGAGGACGAGCTCGCCACCATCGTGGCGGACAACGCCCGTCGCGCCTTCGATTTCTAGAACCCTCGTTTGCGCCAGGCGTTCTCGCGGCCCTGACGGTCCTTCCGCTTCCATTCCTTACGACGGGCGGCGCGCAGTCGGGAGTCGTTGCGGCTCCGGTTCCACTCGGCCTCCCGACGCAGCCGGAACCAGCGGTCCAACCGGGCCGCGTCCAGTTCGCCCTCGTCGACGGCGGCGTTGACCGCGCAACCGGGTTCGTTTCCGTGTGAGCAGTCCCGGAACCGGCACCGCTCGACCAGGGCGTGGATGTCGGCGAAGGTCCGATCGACCCCGGTCTCGCCCCCGGGAACGTCGATTCGACGCACCCCCGGAATGTCCAGGAACAGGGCGCCACCGGGCATCGTGACCAGTTGCCGGTGGGTGGTGGTGTGCCGGCCTCGGCTGTCCTGCCGGATCTCGCCGGTCCCCATCACCTCCCGCTCGGCCAGTGCGTTGAGCAGGCTGGACTTGCCGGCTCCCGAGGTGCCCAACAGCACCCACGTGTCACCGGCGCTCAGTCGGGCGGCCAGGTCGGGCAGTCCGTCGCCGGTGTGCGCGCTGACGCCGTACACGTCCGCGCCGGTGGTGACGGCCCGGACCAGTTCGAGGACGTCCGGAAGCCGATCCCCGGCCAGTTCGGACTTGGTGACGGCCACGACCGGGGTGGCGCCGCTCGCCCAGGCGAGGCTGAGGAACCGCTCCAGTCGGCCCACGTTGGGGCCCTGGTCGGCGGCCTCGCAGATGAGGACGACGTCGATGTTGGCGGCCAGGACCTGGTCGTGCGAGTCCTTGGCCACGCCCTGTCGGACCAGGGTCCCGGTACGTTCCAGCACGGCCTCGACCACCCAGGTGTCACCGGATCGGCGGACCGCCACCCAGTCGCCGCCGGTGGGCGCGGTGGAACGGTCCGACTCGGCGGCCCTGCGCACCTCGGGTGACAGGTCGGCGGTGGCGGGCTCGGGTAGGTGGACGGCGACGGCGCCGCGTCGGGCCTCGATGACGCGGGCCGGTCGCAGGTGGTGCGGGGACGTCAGGGCGTCGAAGGCCGCGGAGACCCGCGGGTTCCATCCCAGCCGGGTCAGAGGGTGTTCGGGCAGGCCGGTCGTGCCGGTGTGTTCGCTGTGCTGACTCACGTCGTCTCTTCTTGGTACGGCGCGAGTCGGGGCCGTCGAGGTGCGGCGGCTCAGGACTCGCGGGAGATGAAAGAGGTGCCGTTGTGGGGGGTGGACACGAGGACGGGCATCGTGTGCTCCTCTCTTCTTCTCCCGCGGAAAGGGGCGGGAACCGGTGTGGCCGGCGCGGTGCGCGCCCGGTTCGATTCGAGACGAGCCTAGGCCGTGGTGCCCCCGGGACGCCAGTGGTTTTCACGGTCCCGGGGCACCACGCGAGTGCGGAACCGGTTCAGCGGTTCCTGGTCCACACGTCGTCACCCGGGCGGGGGGTTTCCTGGTCCAGGGGTGCGACGGGGGAGCCGTGCCGGGGCGCGTAGTCCTCCTGGCTTCGCAGCACGGCGTGCTCGGTGGAGCGGTGGGAGGGGCGCGTGTAGTCCCGACGGTCGTCCTCGTCGCCGCTCAGCAGCAGGAAGAGGCTGCAGATCAGCATGAAGACGAACAGGCCCACGATCAGGGGAAGGGCCAACTCGGTGGCCTTGACGCCTTCCGGGGCTCCGTAGTGGGTCATCTCCGGGCTGTCGACGTGCAGTCCGGCCATACCGGTGTAGTGCATGGCCGACACCGCGAGCCCCATCACCAGGGATGCTCCGAAGATGGCGCCGTTGTGCTTCAGGTTCCGGGCGAACCACAGGGCCACGGTGGACGCCACCAGGCCGATGACGCAGGAGGCGACGACGGGGAGGGCGTTGTGGTGCATCTCCCCGTGCAGGTTCATCGACGCCATGCCGGTGTAGTGCATCGAGACGACGCCGACGCCGAGCAGGGTTCCGGACAGCAGCAGGCGTCCGTTGCTCTGGTTCTGGATGACCAGGTGCAGGGCCAGACCCATGACGAGGATGGGTACGACGCCGCTGACCAGGGTCAGGAACGGGTCGTACCTGATGATCGTCCCGGGGATGGTGTGTCCCAGCATGGCGATGAAGTGCATCGACCACACGGCGATACCACCGAGGGACAGCGCCGCCAGGATCAGCCACTGCCAACGGACCAGACCGGCCGAACGACGGGCCCTCGCAGTGAAGACCAGCCCGAGGAAGGAACCGATGACGGAGACCGCGTAGGCGAGGGCGGGGGTGAGTAGACCTTGGGGGAATATGTCGGCCATGGCCGCAGGCCTCTACTTTCTATGACTCCAGTCACAAATGTGACCAGCAATCACAGATGGTAGAGACCGACCGTAATCCCCGCCAGAGGTGTGAAGACGGATTTCGTGACCACTTTCGGCCAGTTGGTCAGCCGTGGTTTTCGATCGACCGGCGATGGGAACCGCGTTTGTTCGAATCCGCGCCGTCCTCCACCCCCAGCATCAGGAGCAGGCTGCACACCAGCAGGAACACGAACAGGCCCACCACGAGCGGCAGTAGCAGGTCGATGCCGGTCGAGCCGGCCAAGGTGTCGGTGGTGCGTTCGGTCAGGGTGACGTCGACGCCGAACATGCCCGTGTAGTGCATGGCCGAGACCGCGACACCCATCACCAGGGCGGCGGCCAGGATGCTGAGCGTGCCGCGCAGCCGCCAGGAGAACCAGAGGGCGACCGTGGCCGCGACCAGGGCGATCGCCGTCGCCAGGACGACGAACAGGGGATCGTGGTGCATCTCGCCGTGCATGTGCATCGAGGCCATCCCGATGTAGTGCATGGAGACGATCCCGGAGCCCGCGATCACCCCGCTGATGAGGAGACGGGTGTTGTTCGGTTCGGTGCTCATCAGGAACAGCGCCACGGCCATGACGAAGATCGCGAGCAACCCGCTGGCTATGGTGAGCCCGGCGTCGTAGCGGATCGGGGTGCCGTGCACCTGGAAGCCCAGCATGGCGATGAAGTGCATCGACCAGATGGCGGTACCCCCGAGGCAGATCGCGCTCAGGGCCAGCCACCACCACCGGGCCGCGCCGGTGGACGTTCGGAGGCGGCGGGCGAACATCAAACCGATGAAGGATCCGATCACGGAGACCGCGTAGGCGCCTATCGGCGTCAGCAATCCGGTGTTGAAGTGGTCGATCATGATTTCCGCGTCCCTGGGCGTAAAAGGGTGAATCCTTAGCCTTCAGGATAAAATGCCTGTTCAGGGGCGTCGGGCGCGGAGAGCGTAAGGGGTCGTGGCCCGGGCCTCGGCGGGCCGACGGAAGCGCGCGGCCGTTGGGGGAGCCGTTTTCGGTTCACTCGGAATATGTGGTTTTTATCACCAAATGGGTTGCTGTGGGGCGAATGTTCGCTTGACCCCCAGGGCTACCTGTTTTATCCGAGAGTGCTCCGGCCTTCAGGCCGGAGGTGAATCGGATCCGAACCTGCGCCGGTCCGTCAGGACGGGCGTTTCTGGTCCTGGATGTACCGCCGAAGGACGCTGATCGGCGCACCCCCGACCGACCCGGCGAAATAGGACCCCGACCACAACCGCTTGGCTCGCCAGTAGTGGCGCTCAAGCTCAGGGAACTCCTGACGCAACCTACGCGAGGACACCCCCTTGAGGCTGTTGACCAGCTTGGATACCGCGACCTTGGGTGGGAAGTCCACCAGCAGATGGACATGGTCCACCTCGCCGTTGAACTCCACCAACTCTGATTCGAAGTCGGCGCACACCGCCCGCATGACCTCCTCCATCCGCCACAGGTGGCGGTCGGCGAAGACCTCATGCCGATACTTCGTCACGAAAACCAAGTGCGCGTGCATCGCGAAAACACAGTGTCTACCAGCCCTGACATTGCTCTCATTGGCCATAAGCCAATGATAGAATGCGAGCATGCAGCTTCGATACACCTACCGCCTTTACCCGGACAGGGACCAGCGCGCCGCGCTCGCCCGCTTGTTCGGGTGTGTGCGAGTGGTGTTCAACGACGCTCTGGAACGCCAGAATCCCGTGAAGGCGTCGAACAAGCTGCTCGGTTCCCCCAAGGCACGGACCGCCCAGGGCCCCTACCAGCGGGTACCCAAGAACACCGAGTTGTCCAAAGCGCTGATCACCGAAGCGAAGCGGACCCCGCAGCGGGAATGGCTTGCGCAGGTGTCCTCGGTCCCGCTCCAGCAGGCGTTGCGGGACCTGGACAAGGCGTGGAAAGCGCACGAGGACTCCAAGAGCGGAAAGCGCAAAGGCGCGAAGGTGGGGGCGCCTCGGTTCAAATCGCGCCGTGATAACACCCAGTCGGCCCGGTTCACCAACAACGCCAAATGGAAGATCACCGCCCCTGGGAAGTTGTCCCTGCCCAGGGTCGGCCAGATCAAGGTGGTGTGGTCACGCGAGCTGCCGTCCACTCCGACCTCGGTCACCGTGATCAAGGATGCCGCTGATCGGTACTTCGCCTCGTTCGTGGTCCAGACAAACGCCGATGAGGTACTGCCCGAGACCACGCCGGAGGTCGGGATCGATCTGGGATTGTCGCACTTCGCGGTGCTGTCGGACGGAACGAAGATCGCCAACCCGCGGTTCCTGCGCCGTGCCGAACGCAAGCTGAAGAGAACCCAGAGAGCACTCTCCCGCAAGACCAAGGGCTCCAACAACAGGGCCAAGGCCCGTCGGAAGGTGGCCCGCGCTCACGTTCGGATGGCCGATGCCCGTCGGAACTTTCACCACAAGCTGTCCGCCACGCTGGTACGCGAGAACCAAGCCATCCACGTGGAGGATCTGTCGGTGCAGGGGCTGGGACGCACCCGGATGGCCAAGAGCGTGCACGATGCCGGCTGGTCGGCATTTGTGAACATGCTTCAGTACAAGGCCACCAGGTACGGGCGCTCCTTCTCCAAGGTCGACCGGTTCCTGGCCTCCTCACAAACCTGCTCAGAATGCTGGGCCATCGATGGACCCAAACCCTTGCACGTACGGGAATGGACGTGCAAGGCGTGTGAAACCACCCACGATCGGGACGTGAACGCGGCCCGCATCGTCCTGGCGGCCGGACGGGCCGACAGGTCAAACGCCTGTGGAGGGACTGTAAGACCAGCCGCTTGAGGTTGGCAGGACCCAGGGAAACAGGAACCAGTGCGCGCTGTGAGGCGCGTAGTGCCACCTGCCCGACAAGGGCGGGTCGGAATCCCCGTCGTTCACGGCGGGGAGGACGTCAATCCTTGGGCGCGCGCATCCCCTGGAACGCGATGCGGATCAAGGCGTCGGCGATCTCCTCGCAGGCCAGTCCTCGGTCGGGCTTGTACCACTCGACGATCGAGTTGACCATGCCGAACAGCAGACGTGAGGCGACCGCGGGGTCCACGTCGCTGCGGATGTCGCCGTCGACCACGCCTTCGCGTACCAGGTCGGCGATCAGGTGGTCGAAGCGACGCCGGCGCTCCAGCGCCCGCTTCTCCACGTCGGTGTTGCCTCGCACCCGCAGTAGCAGGGTCACGTGCGGAAGTTCCTCGACCAGCACCCGGACGCTGCCGCGCATCACGTGTTCCAGGCGGTCGATGGCCCGCCCGGTGGTCGCGCCCTCTTCCCCGGTCACCTCGAACAACGCGTCCATCGCCAGGTCCAGCGACCGACGCAGCAGTTCGGTCTTGCCGGAGACGTGGTGGTAGATCGCGGACTTGGTCACACCCAGGGCGCGGGCCAGGTCCTCCATGCTCGTGCCGTCATACCCGCGTTCGTTGAAGACGCGGGCGGCCACGCGCAGCACGGAGTCGGCGTCGTGCCCCGGGCGGCCGGAGCGGCGCCGTCCGGTCGAGCGTGCGGCGGGGTCGTCGGGTGCGGAAGTTCGGGCCACGGTTGTCGAACCTACCTTGCGGCGGAGGGCTGGAGCGCGTGGAAGGTCGGGTCCTCCCACGTGTCGACCGGATCGGCCTACTGAACGAACGGTCGGTAACACACCCTAGGGCCTGTTCGTGTGCCTTGCGTTCCGTGAGCGAAAGTCCCGAAACAGAACAACGGACCTCATTCGCCGACACTGGCCGAAAAGTCCACAGAACGCATTCTGAGAATCAAACGCCACTTACTTCTTTTCCGCGAAATGGCAGGCCAGAAGGTGCGTAAATATTAAATGCCGGAAAAGCCTGCGAGAAGGACGATGGCGTCTTATTCTCGAATCGTCCGCTACCGGGACATCGTTCGATTCCGCCCGTGGGCCGACCGGATCGGCTCCGCCCTCACAAAGGAACGCCGTGCACGCCATCGACCAACAGATGCGGGAGATGCTCCAGACCCCTGGCGTACGCAGTGTCTGTCTCGTCGACTGGCGAGGCGACCGCGCCCTGTCCCACGTCGGAGAGGACGACGGGACCTCGGGCGCGGCGGCGATGCTCCAGGCCATCGCCGGCGGGCCGCTCTGCGCCGCCCAGACGGTGGAGGACGTGGTGGTCACCGAGGTCGACCACCACGTGCTGTACGCGGTCCTTCGCGGCTCGCACTACTGCGTGCAGGTCCGCGTGGAGCGCGACCAGGGCAATCTCGGGATCGCCCTGCGCAGACTGCGGGACCTGGCCGACAACGTCGAACCACCCGAACACGACACCCACCCGCCCCGCCGTGGCCACGGCCGTCCGATCAGGCCCAGGGCCCTGGTCACCCTGGACCGACCGATGCTGGAACGGGTCCTATCCGGGCTGCGCGCCCTTTCGGTGGAGCGGCCCGAAGCGGAAACGGTGGTCGCGTGAACGGTGGTTCGCCCCCGCGCCACCGGGGTCCGGGACTGCGTCGTTGGATCGCCGACCGGAGAGAGCTGCGCCGAATCAACCAAAGGAAAGAGAAGGACATGCCCAACATCGAAGCCGGACTCAAGGAAATGATGGAGATCGAGGGCGCCGTCGGGGCCGCGGTGGTCGACTACAGCAGCGGAATGGCCCTGGGCACCCTCAGTTCGAACAAGTCCCTGGACCTCACGGTGGCCGCCGCGGGCAACACCGAGGTCGTCCGGGCCAAGATGCGGACCATGGACCAACTGGGCCTGAACGACGCGATCGAGGACATCCTCATCACCCTGTCCGGGCAATACCACGTCATCCGGCCCCTCACCAGCCGCAAGGGGCAGGGACTCTTCCTCTACCTGGCGATGGACCGCGCCCGCGGGAACCTCGCCCTGGCCAGGCACCGGCTCAAGGGCATCGAGGAGACCCTGGAGATCTGAGGCCGGTCCCGGGACGGTGGGTGGGTCCGGGCCCGCCCCCACCGTCCCGGTCGGCTCTCCCCAGGCGCTTTCCCACCTCGCCACGGATGGGAGAGAATGTCGTCGACCATCCCCCCGAACCGCAGGGAGACCGGCGATGTTCCGGATCGCGATCAGTCGGCTCACCGATGACGGCCGACGCATCACCCCCGAACACCGGGGCACGGCCCTGTCCATCGACGAGGCGGTCCTCGCCCTGCGCGAGGTGCTGCCCGGCGTGGACACCAGTGCCTTCGGCGGTGACGCCGTCCAACGCTCGGTGAACCGGGTCAACGACTTCCGCCACGACGTGGGGACCGACGGCGGGGAGTTCCGCGTCGTCATCGCCCCCATGATGTGACGGGCCGACGTGGGGGGCCGCGGCCGGATCCGTCAGCCGGAGCCGAACGCGGAGTCGAAGGAAGACGTGGGCGGGTCGAAGACGTTGGCCCGCACGAACCTCACCGCCTCCGCCGCACCGGTCAGACGGTCCATTCCGGCGTCCTCCCACTCGATGGAGATCGGCCCGTCGTAGCCGATCGAGTTCAGCACGCGGAAACACGCCTCCCATGGCACGTCGCCCCGGCCGGTGGACACGAAGTCCCAGCCCCGACGCGGGTCGCCCCACGGCAGGTGTGAGCCCAGACGTCCGTTACGGCCGCCGCCCACGCGCTTGCGGGCGTCCTTGCAGTCCACGTGGTAGATCCGGTCCCGGAAGTCCCACAGGAATCCGATCGGGTCGATGTCCTGCCACACCATGTGGCTGGGATCCCAGTTCAACCCGAACGCCTCCCGGTGCCCCACCGCCTCCAGGGCCGCCTGTGTCGACCAGTAGTCGTAGGCGATCTCCGAGGGATGCACCTCGTGGGCGAAGCGCACGCCCACCTCGTCGAACACGTCCAGGATCGGGTTCCACCGGTCGGCGAAGTCCCGGTAACCGGCCTGGATGACGTCGTCGCCCACCGGCGGGAACATCGCCACGTACTTCCAGATCGCGGAGCCGGTGAAGCCCACCACCGTGGACACGCCCAGCCTCGCGGCCGCCCGGGCGGTCAGCTTCATCTCCTCGGCGGCGCGCCGCCGCACGCCCTCGGGGTCGCCGTCGCCCCAGACCCGGGACGGCAGGATGTCCCGGTGGCGGTGGTCGATGGGGTCGTCGCACACCGCCTGGCCCAGCAGGTGGTTGGAGATGGCCCACACGCCGAGCCCGTGCCGTTCGAGGATCTCCCGGCGCCCCTGGACGTAGGAGTCGTCGACGGCGGCGCGGGTGACGTCCAGGTGGTCGCCCCAGCAGGCGATCTCCAGTCCGTCGTAGCCCCAGGAAGAGGCGAGTTCGCACACCTTCTCGAAGGGCAGGTCGGCCCACTGGCCGGTGAAGAGGGTGACCGGTCTGGTCATCGTGCATCCTCCGTTGTTCGGGGGGTCGGGGCCGGTTGCGTCATAGCGGGGTCGACCTCGTCGGTGCCGGCACACCGACGAGGTCGAGTATGAGATCGCGGACCTCGGTGGCCGCGAAACGATCCCGGTCCGGGATGGGGCCGTCGCACAACAACAGCGGTCCGTCCTCGGGATCGGTGTGGGGGCGTCCGTGGGTTCCGCGCACACAGCCCGGATCCAGGGGGACGACGTTCATCGCGTACCGCAGGCCGACCTTCTTGCGGATCAGGCCCGCCGCGGCCCGCGCCTTGACCATCGGGTCGGCGGGGTCGAGGAACAGCTCGGCCGGGTCGTATCCGGGCTTGCGGTGGATGTCGACGCCACGCGCGAAGTCGGGGGCGCGGTCGTCGTCCAGCCAGTAGTAGTAGGTGAACCAGGCGCCCGGATCGGCGAACAGCACCAGTTCGCCGGAGCGGTCGTGGTCGAGTCCGTGACCGGCCTGCGCCGCCCGGTCCAGGACCAGGTCCACACCCTCCAGGCCGGCCACGACCTCGGTGACCGCGGGCAGGTCGGCGGGGTCGTCCACGTAGACGTGGGCGCACTGGTGGTCGGCGACCGCGAAGGCGCGCGAGGCCCACGGGTCCAGGTACTCCATGCCCTCCTGCGTGTACACCTCCAGCAGCCCGGCCTCGCGCAGCGCGCGGTTGACGTGCACGGGGCGGTCGGCCGGGGTGATGCCGTACTCGCTGAGCACCAGCACGGTGACACCGGCCGCCTCGGCGTCGTCCAACAGCGGCGCCAGCGCGGCGTCGAGGTCGCCGACCGCCTTGAGGGCCTGTTCGGATCCCGGGCCGAAGCGTTGTAGGTCGTAGTCCAGGTGCGGGACGTAACACAGGGTCAGGTCGGCCCTGGGCAACAGTCGACGGGTGGCGGCCACGATCCACTCGGTGGAGCGGAGGGAGGCGGTCGGCCCCCAGTAGTGGAACAGGGGGAAGGGGCCCAGCTCATCGGTGAGTTCGTCGTGCAGCGCCACCGGCCGGGCATAGTAGTCAGGGGACTTGCGCCCGTCCGCGTGGTAGACGGGCCTGGGCGTGATGGTCCAGTCGGTGGTGGCGCCCATGGCGTACCACCAGCACACGTTGGCGGTCCGGAAACCGGGGCGGTGCCTGCGGGCGGTCTCCCACACCTTCTCGCCCTGGACCAGCCGGTTGTGCTGGCGCCACAGGTGCACCTCTCCCAGGTCACGGAAGTACCAGCCGTTGGCGACGGCGCCGTGGCCGGCCGGGGTGGCGCCGGTGAGGAACGTGGACTGCACGGTGCAGGTCACGGCGGGCAGGACGGTCTCCAAGGTGGCCTGCCGGCCCCGTTCCGCCAGGGCCCGCAGACGGGGCGCGTGCCGAAGCAGCCGGGGGGTGAGGCCGACCGCGTCGATGACGAGGAGGCGGCGGTCCTGGGTCATGGGGAACGGTCCCTTCCTTCGGGGGTCACGGGCCATCGGGCGTTCACAGGGCGGTCAGTCCGAGGTCGAGGAGCCGGTCCCGGGTCCAGGCGAGCTCGGCGGCGATCCCCTCGATCAGCCCGTCCTCGCCCACGGGCCTGCTGCCCTCGGGCAACACCGTCCAGGTGTAGGTCTCGACTTCGAGGTGGTCGGTGCGGGCGCCCTCGGGCCCCAGGAGGTGGGCGAGGGTCTCGGTGAGGTGGTCGGTGGTGCCGCGCAACGGTTCGTTCGCGGGGGAGTGCAGGGGCGCGTGGAAGTGGGTGCGCCAGGGGCCGCGTCCGCGCAACGGGCGAGGGCCGTGGAGGGCGTCGGGCAGGTCGTCGCGGCCCTGGGCGCGCCCGCCCACGAGCTCACGGGTCTGGTGCAGGAACCGGTCCTCGGCGAAGGCGGCGAGCGCCTCCCTGGCCCGAGGGGCGGACGGGTCGGGGACCTCCAGGGCCGCCGACACCTGGGTCTTGACCACCGGCAGCCCGGCGTCGGCCAGGCGGGCGAGCGCCGGTCCGGGTTCCTCGAACCCCACCGCCAGGTGGCAGGTGTCCAGGCACACGCCCAGGTGCGCGGGCGATCCGGAGAGGAACCGGGCGGCGTCGTGGGTGCTCTCCACCACGCACCCCGGTTCGGGTTCCAGGGCGACCCGGACCGGGCGTCCCGCGTCGGCGAGTTCGGCCAGGGCCCCGGACAGCTCGGTCAGGTGCCCGCGGGCGACCACCAGCCGCTCCGACGACCAGGGCTCCCGCCAGGCGAGGGGCAGGGTGGAGACGCTACCCCGGGCGGCGTCGTCGGGCATCAGCCGGGCCAGGATCCGGGCGCAGTCCACCGTGTAGTCCAACCGGGCGCGGTCGGTCCAGTCCGGACTGTAGACGGCGTGCTTGACCACCGGGTCGTGGAAGCCGGTGTAGGGGAACGCGTTGAGGGTGACGGTCTCCAGCCCCGCCGTCTCCAGGCCCTCGCGCAACCGGTCGACCAGGGCGGGGTCCGCGGCCAGCTCGCGGGCCAGGGGAGCGGGAAGCCACAACCCGAGCCCCAACAGGTCGACGCCCAGGGCGGAGCGGACCCCGCCGCCGAACACCCGGATCTGGCGCAGGACACCGTCGAGGTCCTCGGCCGGGTGGACATTGGTGCAATAGGCCAGATGGACGACGGTGCCGTCGGGGTGGCGGAACCTCATCCGGCGTCCCCCTCGGGGCGTTCGCCGCGCAGGATCGAGTTGCCCTCGAAGGTCGCCCCGACCGACGAGGCGCCCTCCAACGACAGGCGACCGCTTCGGGCGAAGAAGTCCACCGGGTTGCGCCACAGCACCCGGTCCACCTCGTCGTCGGTGAAACCCGCGGCCAGC
Organism: Nocardiopsis sp. NPDC006832; assembly: GCF_040635885.1. NCBI lineage: Bacteria > Bacillati > Actinomycetota > Actinomycetes > Streptosporangiales > Nocardiopsidaceae > Nocardiopsis > Nocardiopsis sp. NPDC006832. The sequence goes on from NZ_JBEYLC010000010.1 coordinate 93,273, forward strand.
ATGGCCCGCCCCGTGTACAGGGTCGAGAGCGGGTCGCTGTGCCCCCAATCGGCGGCCGAGTTCACCACCATCCGGTCGGTGCCCCACTCCGAGAGGATCCGCACCATCCGGTCCGGGTCCATCTTGGTGTCGGGGTAGATGGAGAAACCCATGACGCACCCGGAGTCGTGCACCATCGCCACGGTGGTCTCGTTGAGGTGGTCCACCAGCACCATCTCGGGGGAGACACCCGACTCGGCGACCAGCCGGAGCGTGTGCCGCGTCCCCTCGGCCTTGTCCCGGTGCGGGGTGTGCACCAACACCGGCAGGGCGAACTCCTTGGCCAGCTCCAGCTGCCGGCGGAAGACCTTCTCCTCCTCCGGGGTGCGCGAGTCGAAGCCGACCTCGCCGACCGCCACCACACCGTCCTTGGCCAGGTAACGGGGGAGGACGTCGAGCACCCCGGTCAGCCGGGGGTCGTTGGCCTCCTTGGGGTTGAGCGCGATGGTGCAGTGGTGGGCGATCCCGAACTGTGCGGCGCGGAAGCGCTCCCAACCGATGAGTCCGTCGAAGTAGTCGCGGAAGGAACCGACGCCGGTGCGCGGCTGCCCCGTCCAGAAGGCGGGTTCCACCAGCGCTCGCACCCCGGCGTCGTACATCGCCCGGTAGTCGGTGGTGGTGCGCGAGGTCATGTGGATGTGAGGTTCGAAGATGCGCATTCAGCCCTCCTGCGGCCGTTCGTGGAAGGGGTGTTCGGGGAAACGGTCCAGGACCGACCGGGCGTCGGCCGGTACGGCCCGACCCGCGGCCGCGCGTTCGTGGGCGAAGTCCGCGCACATGCGGGCCAGTTCGAGGTCGACCCGGGTGTCCAGCCCCGCCACCAGACGCAGCGGCACCCCGACGAACAGGCACTTGAGCACGGTCTGTCGCCAGGCGTGGTCGTCCAACAGGGACTGGGCGGGATTCGCGGCCGCCGCCGCGATCAGCCGGGTGTCGTTGGTGCGCAGGCCGTCGGCGAGCAGGTTCCGCATCGTCCCCGCGACCTCGGGCACCGTGCCGTCCAGCAGGTGGAGGCCGTGCAGCACCGCGCGTTTCTCGTCGGCGTCGCCGTATTCGTACAGATCGGTGATCTCCGTGGCCGCGTCCGCCGGCGGCAGGGAGCCCACCACGGTCCGTAGGAGTTCGATCCGGGCCGAATCCTCCACCGTCGGTCCGAGTGTTCCGGTGGGGTCGCCCGAAGGTCCGGGCCCACGGGCCACCCGCCGCCCCACCGCGGGGAAGAGAACGGCGACACGGGAGGGCCGCTCCGCCACCTGGGCGCACAGGGAGTCCAACACCGATCGGGCCTTGTCGTCCAACGGCTCCAACGCGCTCAAGCCTCCTCCTCGACCCGGGCCCAGGCGGCGTCCAGGGCGCGCTTGGACCTCTCCGCGACCACCGGGGCGGCGTGACCGTGCCGGGGCAGCTCCACCGACGCCATGCCGGTGTATCCCACCCGGCGCAGGGCGCCCAGGACCCCGGGCAGGTCGATCTCGCCGTCCCCGAACTCCAGGTGCTCGTGTACGTGGGGGCGCATGTCGTCCAGTTGCACGTTGGCGATCAGCGGGCCCGCCCGCTCGACCGCGCCCTCGGGGCCATCGGGTTCGTTGCACACCCCGTGGCCCACGTCGAGGGTCACCCGCAGCCGCTCGGGGTCGCCGAGCCTGCTCCGTAGCTCCAGGACGTCCGCCAACCGTTCGGCGAACATGCCCGGTTCCGGTTCGAAGGCGCAGTCCACGCCCAGTTCGTCCGCGACGACCAGGACCTTCTCCACCTCCGAGGTGAGCCGGTCCCACCCCTGGCCGATGGTGGCGCCCTCGGGCAGGATCCCGGACCAGAAGGACACCGCCTCGGCTCCCAGCTCGTCGGCGACGCGCACCGCGCGTTTGAGCAGGTCGACCCGGACGTCCCGGCCGGTGTCGGAGACCAGGGTGGGCTCGTGCTTGCGTCGGGGATCCAGCAGGTAGCGGGCACCGGTCTCGATCACCGACGCCAGACCCAAGGTGTCCAGCCGGCGCCCGATCGCCCTCACCCGGGCCTTGGCGTCCAGGGAGAACGGATCCAGGTGCGGGTGGTCCAGGGTCAGCCCGACCCCCTCGTACCCGAGGTCGGCGATGATCGAGAGCGCGTCGTCGATCCGGTGGTCCCAGAACCCGTTGGTGCCGTATCCGAACCTCATGTCACCGCCACCCTCCGCGAAGCACGGGCGACGACGGGGGCTCCCACCGCCAGCGCGCAGGCCGGTACGGGTGCGCCATAGCGGGACAGCAACGCGGCCTGGAGCGGAATCATGCCGCGGATGCCCACGCCGGTCGCCTCCCGCGCGTGTTCGGCCGCGGGGTCGGCCAGCGCCCGCCCCTGGGCGAGGCCGACCGTGCCGGCGTAGGCCCCCGCGAACATCCCGGCGATCACCTCGTCCACCGCGTCGCGCGGGGTCTGGGGTCCGGTCCGGCCGGGAAGGGCCGCCACGACGGCCCCGGCCAGGGTGCAGGCCAACGAGCCCGCAGCGATCCCCGGGCGGGTGCCGTGCACCTCGCCCCGGCTCAGCGCGGTCACACCCAGGGTGTGCACGGCCATCGCCACGGCCGGCCGCACCGCCCGCCCGGGTCGGTCGCCGGCGCCGAGCAGAACGTCCAGACCGCGGGCCGTCGCCATCCCCAACGGCGACAGCCGGGTGGGTTTGAGCACCAGGTCGTAGGTCCACACCGTCGCGGCCAGGGCGGAGGCGACCAGTGCCGTCCGCCGCCCGCCGGCCAGCGCCGCCACACCCACACCCGCCACCGTGAGCCCGGACGCGACCGCCAAGGCCTCGCCGGGAGCCACCGCGCCGGAGGGGATGGGGCGTTCGGGGCGTTCGGCCGCGTCCAACTCGCGGTCGGCGTAGTCGTTGAGGGCCATCCCCGCCCAGTACAGACACACCGAGGAGAGCGGCAACGCCCACGTACGCGGCTCGCGCAGCCGTCCTGCGGCGGCCGCCCCGGTCAGGGTGTCGCCCAGGACGGAGAGGGCGGCGGGCAGGCGCACGAGACGGGCCAATGATCGGACCTTCGCGTTCATCTTCGAGCACCCCCGTCCTCGGCGCACCAGGCGGTCAGGGCCCGCCACTGCTCGGAGAGCCCGTGCACGTCGCTCGCGGCCGGGTCCTTGAAGAAGAAGCCCAGTTCCGGCACCGGTCCGACCCGGCCGCACCGGTGGGCGTGCGCGGCCAGCCGGGCCAGGTCCAGCACCAACGGGGCGGCGAGGGCCGAGTCGTACCCCGACCAGGTGAACTGCAGGGTCATCCTGGCGCCCAGGAACCCCTCGAAGGACACGTGGTCCCAGGCGGTCTTGGTGTCGCCCAGGTCCGGCACGTAGTCGATGTGCAACGGACCGTCCACCGGGTGCCCCAGCAGGTGCTCCAGGCCACGCGCCTTGGACGCGGACTTGTTGTCGTTGCTCTCGGGGTCGTCGAGGGTGCGCCCGTCCCCGCCGCCCAGCAGATTGGTGGAGGACCACGAACGCACCCGAAGGGCGCGCGCGGCGAACATGGGCGCCAGCGCGCTCTTGACCAGGGTCTCCCCGGTCTTGCCGTCCGAACCGGCCCACGGCAGCCCCAGCCGTTCCGCCAGGGTGGCCAGAGCGGGCGGACGGGGCCCCGCGTTGGGCGTGAACTCCACGAAGGAACAGCCCGCGCGCAGGGCCGCGTACGCGTAGACCGAGCTCGCCGGAACCCGGGCGGTTCCCGCGTCCAGGGCCGCCTCCAGGAGGTCGGGATCGGCGAGCTCGGGGCTCGGTCTCGGAGTCGGCTCGGTGCTGGACACGTCCACGACCACCACCCGCTCCAGCGACTCCGCTTCGGCGAACTCCCGGATGTCCTCCTCCAGGGCGTCCGCGTCGCGGCGGGAGAACCCCTCGGAGCGTGGCTCCAGCCCCTTGCGGATCCGCCGGTCCACCTCGCCCAGTTCCTCGGCGAACGCCTCGGGCAGGTGCGGCGGCACCACCCCCGACCTGGCCAACGGCTCCGCGCTCTTGACCAGATGGGTACCGCGGACGTCGTGACCGGCGAACACCAGGTCACCGATGCCGGGCAGGTCCGCGTCGGCGAACTCGGGGCGTTCGGTGACGCACCCGGTCGGCTCGGCGGCTCCGGCCCGGACGGCCAGGGCGCCGAGGACGGCCGTGGTGGCGACCGATCCGCGCGCCCCCACCGACCACACTCCGATTCGTGTCATACGGAACTCCCCTGTCAGTGGTCGTGGTCTCCGGGCGCTCCGTCGACGGCCCCGTCGCCGTCCTCGGCCTCGTCGGGCTCCAACGCGCCGCTGCCCGGGGCGGCCGGGAGGTACAGGTGGATGTGGCCGTGACCGGCGTCGATGCTGATCACGTCCAGTTGGGTGGCGGCCACCGACCACGCGCGAACCGCCTGGTCACGCAGGTCGATGGTGAGTTCGAGGAGTTCGGCGCCCTGTTCCCCGTCGGCGGCGACGGCGACGTCGAGGGTGTCCAAGGTGGATCCGAGCACGTCCACGGAGCCGCGCAGACCCGCGTGGGTGACGTTGAAGCCGGTCTCGCCGGACTCGGCGTGGTCCAGGTGGGCGCGGGCGTTGTCGGTGGTCCGGTTCCAGTCGGCGATGGTGTCGGAGTCGGGGAGGTCCCCGGCGGGCTCGGATCCGTCCTCGGGCAGCGCCTCGCCCAGGGCCTCCAGGACGGGCACGAGTTCCTCGTGCGCGGCGCGGGTGTGCTCGATGAGCTCCGCCACCTGGCCGACGTGACGATCGGTCGCGGAGGCCTCCAACTCGGCGACGCGGGCCGGGTCGGGGGTGACGGCGCCATCACCGCCGTCGACGATCGTGACCACCAGCGCGACGACGGCGCCCACGAGCAGGATGGATCCGCCGGTCAACCACCAGGTGAGGCGGCCGGCCTCGCGGGTCACCACCTTCTCGGTCGTGTCGGGCCCGGCCGAGCCCCGATCGTCCTTCTGTCGTTTCCGGGTGCTCAACTGGCACCTCCTGTCCTGGCGCTGACCGGCTGGGGGGAGCGGCGGGGCCGAGGCCGGCCCCGCCGCGGGTGGTGCTATTCGATGTCGGACACCTGGACGTCGCGGAACCACACCGTGTCGGCGTCACCGTGGTTCTGCAGACCGACGTGTCCCGCGGACAGGTCACGGTCGGGGTCGGTGTTCTCGAACTCGTTGACCAACTCGCCGTTGATCAGGATCCGGATGTGGGGGTCCGTGACCTCGATCTCCATCGAGTTCCACTCGCCCACGACCTCCGGGTGGGAGGTGGCCGCCTGGAAGTCGTAGACGGCGCCCGTCCGGGTGATCGGGTCGCCCTCCGGCGCGCCGAACGGATCGATCTGGATCTCGTAGCCCTCGTCGACGGCGACCCACGGGTCGTCACCGGGCTCGGGGAAGCCGACGAAGACTCCGGAGTTGTCGGTCTCCTCGTGAGTCAGGTAGTCGACCTTCAACCGGTAGGAGTCCAGCTCCGTCTCGTGCCAGAGCAGCCCCATGCCGCCGGACGATTCGAGCACGCAGCCCTCGTCGGTCTCGACGACGTCGAAGCCGCCCGGACCGGCCATGTTCCAGCCGTCCAACGACTCGCCGTCCCACAGGGCGGTAGCGCCGTCGTCGACGTTCGGCGGCTCGCAGCCCTCGGGCTCGGGTTCCGGCTCGGGTTCGGGTTCCGGTTCGGGCTCCGGCTCCTCTCCGTGGTGATCGGCGTTCACGTCGAAGTAGTTGAGGTTGAACAGGTTCTCGTCCGCACCGGCGTCCCCGTTGGTGAAGACCAGGAACAGTTCCATCGTGCCGCCCGGGTCGGTGACGTCCATGGTGACGTCGGCCCACTCCTGCCAGCCGCCGGTGGGTTCGACGTCGACGGAGCCGACCACTTCACCGTCGGGGGCACCCGCGCGGGCCTCGATGGCGCCGCCCGCTCCTTCGGAGGCCACACGGAAGTCGATCTGCTCGACCCCGTGCAGGTTGACCGGGTCGTAGGCGACCCAGCTGCCGTCGAAGACGCCACCGATGTTGCGCAGACCACCCTCGGGGTCCTCGGTGGTCTCGGTGACGACGTTCTCGCTGTCGGTGAAGTACTGCGCCTGCATCCGCGACGGGTTGAGCTTGACCCCGTCGCTGCCGGTCAGGGCCGGGACATCGTCCCCGCCCCCGTCGGTGTACTCGGCCTGGAGCACCCAGAAGATGTTCATGTCGTGGCCGTGACCACCGTCGGTCCCGGTCTCGCTGACACCCTCACAGCCCTCGTACTGGGTCCAGGGATGGGCGTGGGTGTCGTGGCCGAGCGAGGACGTGACCTCCACGTCGGCGCAGTCGACGCCGTCCCCGATCGAGCCGTCCTCGGCGTCCTCCACGGACACCTCGAACGGGATCTCGTCGCCCCAGTCGAAGAACTGACCGTCCAGGGGCGTCTGGAACGCCACCTCGGGCGCGGTGTTGCCCGCGGTGATCGATACCGTGGCCGTACCTGTGCGCCCCTCCTCGTCCGTCAGCGTGAGGGAGACGTTGTAGCGTCCGCCCTCCTCGAAGGTGTGGGTCGGGGAGACCTCGGTCGAACTCTCGCCGTCACCGAAGTTCCACTCGTGGTCGAAGGCGAGACCACCGGGGTGGAAGGACTCCTCCCCGGAGAACTCCACGGTCAGCGGCGCCGCGCCGGAGGTGGCATCGGTGCCGATGCGGGCCACCGGGCTGTCCCCGGAACCCGCGTAGTCGATACGGGAGATCGCCGAGTCCTCGGCGCCGCCGAAGTATCCCGAGCCGTACTCCAGCACGTACAGGGCGCCGTCCGGGCCGAACTCCATGTCCATGGGGTTGGCCAGGTCGATGTCCGGAACGGTCTCGGTGATGTCGAGGACGCCGCCCTCGTCGTCGAGGTGGACCTGCTTGATCCACTGGCGGCTCCACTCGTACAGCAGCGGGACGCCGTCGTAGTACTCGGGCCACTTGTTGTCCGAGTCCAGTTCGGGGTCGAAGTCGTAGGCCGGGCCGCCCATCGGGGCGCCACCGCCCGTGCCCAGGTGCGGGAACTCCTCGGATTCGTCGTAGTCGTACCAGATCGCCGCCGGGGTGATCGGGGGAGTCTTCTCCAGTCCGGTGTTGCGCGGGGAGTCGTTGACCGGGGCGTCGCAGTCGAACGGCTCGCCCGAGGTCCCCTCACCGAAGTCGTGGTCGACGTAGGGGGAGTTGTTCCCGATGCAGTACGGCCAGCCGATGTTGACCGGTTCGGTGATGTGGTGCCACGTCACCGTGTTCTGCGGTCCTCGCTCGGGGTCGGCCTCGGGGGCGTCCGGCCCGTAGTCGGCCAGATAGACGCTGCCGTCCTCCTGGTCGACGCTGAACCGGAACGGGTTGCGCAGACCCATGGCGAGGATCTCGGGGCGGGTCGGTTCACCGTCGGAGGACTCCGGCGGGAACAGGTTGCCCTCGGGGATGTCGTAGCTTCCGTCCTCGTTCACCGAGACCCGCAGCAGCTTGCCGCGCAGGTCGTTGGTGTTGCCCGAGCTGCGCTGGGCGTCGAAGGCCGGGTTGCGGGTCTCGCGCTCGTCGTGCGGGCTGAACCCGTCGGAGCCGAACGCGCTGGTGTCGTCACCGGTGGACAGCAGCAGGTTGCCGTCCGGGTCGAAGTCGATGTCACCACCGACGTGGCAGCACATGCCGCGGGTGGCCTCGACCTCCAGGATCACCTGCTCGCTCTCCAGGTCCAGGCTCGGTTCCTCACCGTCCACGAACTGGAAGCGCGACAGGTTGTTGTGCGCCTCGTAGGGTTCGAAGTCCTCCGGTTCGCCGTCCTCGGGGGCGGCGCCGGACGGGACCCCGTCCAGGACGGGCGCGTAGTACAGGTACACCCACCCGTTCTCCTCGAAGTCCGGGTCCAGGGCCACGCCCTGGAGGCCGTCCTCGTCGTGGTCGTAGACGGGCACGTCCGCCAGCGCGGCGGTGCTGTAGCTGTCCGGCGACCACAGGGACACCTGCCCGTTGCGGGAGGTGTGCATGACCCGGCCGTCCGGCAGGACCGCCATGCCCATGGGTTCGCCGACGTTCTCCTCGCCCTGGGCGAGCGTCACCTTCTCGAAGTTGTCCCATTGAGTGGCACCGCAGTCGCCCTCGACCTGCCCGGCGGCCCACTGGAGGCCTCCCAACAGGTGCTCGGAGAACTCGGGCTCGGTGTAGGACTCGATGGTGTGGCCGCCGCCCGTGTACCAGGACCGACCGCCGTCGTAGACCTGACACCAGGCGATCGGGTGGTCGAAGCCCATCTGCCCGGCGGGGTCGACCTCGTCCTCATAGGAGGCCTCGTTCAGGCCGGCGAGGACGTGTACGTCACCGCGCGGGCTGACGTCGAAGTCGTACCACTCGTCGTGCCGCTCCCAACTCGCCGGGAGCATGTCGGTGGAGGGATGGGCCCGGTCGTTGACCATGACCTCGGCGTCCTGGGTGCCGGGCGGGTGGCTGGAGAAGTACGCGCCGACCAGTTCGCCGTACCACTCCCAGTCGTAGTGGGTGTCGGAGGCGGAGTGGACGCCGACGTAGCCGCCGCCCTCCTGGACGTAGTTCTCGAAGGCGGCCTGCTGGTCCTCGTCCAGGACGTCGCCGGTGGTGGAGAGCCAGATGACCACGTCGAAGCGGGCCAGGTCCTCGTCGTTGAAGACCTCGGCGTCCTCGGTGTGCTCGGTCTCGAAGCCGTGTTCCTCGGCGAGGGCCTCGTAAAGGGCGATGCCGTGCGGGATGGAGTCGTGTCGGAAACCGGTGGTCTTGGAGAAGATGAGCGCGCTGAACGTGTCCTGTTCGGCTTCGTCGGCCTGGGCCGGGACCGACGTCAGGCCGAGGGCCAGGGCGACGGCCGCGGCCGTCGCGGCGAGTGCTCGTAGGGGACTGCTGATCACGGATTACCTCACCTGGGGGTGGGGGTCGATGAGTCCGTGCGGCGTGCCGGCGCCGACGGCAGGGACGATCTCGCGGTCACGGTGGACCGGGCCGGTCGAGGACCGGCGTCCGGTCGCGGTGCGGGCGCGAACCGTTCGGGGTGTTCCTGCTATCGCGTTCGGAGGCGGGGGATGGCCGCCTCATCGTGTGTCAGTACACGGCGGCTCCTTTCGACGGGGGCAGGGAGGTCGTGAGCGGGCGGAGGAAGGCCAGGCCGTCGACAGCGATCGCGTCCTGGGAGACGGCCAGGGGCCGCCACACGGACGCGGCCGTGGCGATGGACTCATTGTCGGCAGTGAACGACTCGATGACCAGGGGTCCAAAGTAACCGGATTTACCCAGGTTGCTCACGATGCGTGACCAGTCCAGGTGGTCGGCTCCGGGCGTCCCACGATCGTTCGCGCAGACCTGGACGTGATGGATCCGGCCGGCGGCGCGGGTGATCGCGTCCGCCACGTCCCGCTCCTCGATGTTCATGTGGTAGAGGTCCAGCGCCAGCCCGCAGTGCTCCGCGGGCAGGTCGGCGAGGACCTCCAGGGCCTGGTCGACGGTGTTGAGCACGCTGGTCTCGTACCGGTTCAGCGGCTCCACGGCCACCCGCACCCCCGCGGCCGACGCGTGGTCGACCACGGGGGCGAGCGCCTCGGTGAGTTCGGCGCGCAGTCCCGCCCGCTCAGACGGGGACATCCGCCACGTACGTCCCACCGAGGCGTAGGCCGGGCCCGCGACGACGGTGGAACCGACCTCCGCCGCGGCGTCCACGACCCGTCTCAGGTAGTCCCGGGTCGCCTGTCGGGTGTCGGTGTCGGTCGCCACCAGTTCCCGACCCGGCCCCATGACCAGCACGACGCTCGCGTCCAACCCCAGGTCCTCCAGGAGGACGCGGGCACGCCGGGGGTCCCAGTCGCCGATGTTCTCCACCGGCAGCTCCAGCAGATCGAACCCCCACCCGGCGACGCGGGGCGCGATCCGTTCCAGCGCGGCGTCGGTCAGCGGAGACGTCCACACCCAGGTGTTGACCCCCAGCGCGCGCATCTACCGGTCCACCCAGGCCTCGGGGAAGCCCGGCAGGTCCTCGCCGCCGAACTTCGCGTAGTGCAGGGACGGCATGTCGGAGTTGCGGTCCAGGTAGTCGTCGAGCTCGTCCTCACGGATCGGGTCCTGAGGCAGGACCCACTCGGCCGGGACCTCCTCGCCGGCCAGGATCATGCCCGCGGCGATGACCGGGGTGCGCCACTGGAAGTTGGAGTACACCGGCGCGATCGCGGTCAGCCCCTCCTCGTCCCACTTGCGCATGAAGCTCAGCTCGTCCTCACCGGCGATCACCGGGTAGGGCTGACCGGCGTCCTCGAAGGCCTCCAGACCCGCCACGGCGCCGTCACCGGCGTCCATCCAGATGCCGTTGACCTCACCGCGCTGCAGGTGCTGGGAGACCAGGTCCTTGATCTGGGCGCCATCGCCCTCGGTGAACTCGAAACCGAGCACGTCCAGCTCGCTGTCGGCGAAGATCTCCTGAGCGGCCGCCCACCGGTGCTCCAGCACGTCGACACCGGGCAGGATGCGCAGTGCCAGGACGGTCGAACCCGGCTCCAGGTTCTCCACCAGGAAGTCGGCCGCGTCGGCGCCATAGGCGTAACCGCCGATCGGATGGATGAACGTGACCATGCAGTCGCTGTTCACGCCACGGTCGAAGACGACAACCGGGACACCGCTCTCACAGGCGGTCTCCACGGCCGGGGTGAGGGTGGCGGTGGTGGACGGGGAGATGATGATCGCGTCGCAGTTCCCCGAGTCCACGAACGCCTGGATGTCGGAGATCTGCTGGTTGTCGTCGTCGGCCGCGTCGGAGCTGTCGAAGCTGCCGATCCGGCCCTCGTCGACCAGCGCCTCGACCTGCTGCTCCATGGTGATGAAGCCGGTCACGCGCCAGGGGTTGGACACCGACGCGTTGGAGAAGCACAGGTGCGCGTCCTCCGGGTCGTCGATGGCGAAGTCGGAGGTGTCGACCCACTCGGGTTCGATCGCCTGCATCCAGGGCTCGTCGGCGGGGCCCTCGGGTTCGATGTCGCGCTGGGCCATCTGGGCGTCGAACTCGGCCTGGTCGAACCACTCGGCGTCCGGGGACAGCTCGCCGCCGTTCTCGCCCTCGGCCGTGCCTTCGTCGGGGTTCTCGGGTGCGTCGGTCGTACAGGCGCTGAGTACCAGTGTCAGGCCGGCCGCGCCGGCGAGGAGTACGCGGGATGCGCGCATGGGGGGTTACCTCCTGGAAGAGTCGAGCTGCCGCTCGTTCGGGGGGTCCGGTCGCCTTCGCGGACGAGTCGGTGGACGCGGGTCGCCGCGACGGGAGGCGTAGGCCACCGCCGCGATGATGATGAGCCCCTGGGCCGTCGGCTGGATGGTCGACGGCAGGTACAGCTGGTTGAACAGGGTGAAGAGCGCCTCCACGGTGAGGGCGCCGAGCACGGCGGCCACGACGGTTCCGCGACCACCGCCCAACACCACGCCGCCCAGGACGACGGCGGTGATGGCGGTGAACTCCAATCCCTCACCGACCTGGGCGGTCACCCCGGCGAAGCCGCCGATCAGGACGGCGGCCACGGTGGCCATGAGGGAGGACCCGACGAAGGCCAGGGTGCGCACCCGCCACACCCGGACCCCGGAGAAGGCGGCGGCGGTGTCGTTGTCACCGGTCGCCATGAGGGAACGTCCGTAGGGCGAACGCATCAGGAGGATCGCCCCGACCGTGAGCACCGCGGCGATGACCAGCGCCCACGGGAGCTGTCCCAGCACCGGGACACCCTCCAGACCGTGTCGGCCGAACACACGGAAGCCCTCCGACAGGGCTCCGGTGGGCGCGCCTCCGGTCCAGTAGCGCACGGCGCCGAACAGGATCAGCATCGTGCCGAGGGTGGTGATGATCGACGGGACCTTCAGCAGGGTGGTGACCAGGCCGTTGACCAGACCCACCAACAGACCGAAGAGCAGCATCAGCCCGATCACCGGGTAGGTCATCGCCTCGTCGCCGTCGATGAGGCGCGCGGCGATCACCACCTGGGCGCCGACCAGCGAACCCACCGACAGGTCGAACTCACCGGAGACGATCACCAGGTACTGGCCGATCGCGAGGACGACCAGCGGGGCCGCCTTCTTCGCGAACGCCATCAGCGGCGGCCCCTCGAAGAACGACGGGTTCTGGGTGGCGATGACCACGAAGATCAGCACCAGCAGCACGGACACGGTCCCGGTACCACCGCGCAGGGTGGACAGGAAGCGGGCGCGGGCGGTCGTCGGTTCGGTCATCGGGTACCTCCCCGGGCCGCGGGTTCCGCTTCCGGTGGTGAAGTCGGGGGATCCGGGGGACCGCCCGCCGAGGGTGGTGCGCCGCCGGAGGGGAAACGGAGGCGGACGGCCGTCCGGGCGTGCTGCCCACGGGCGTAGATGGCCACTGCGGCGATGACGATGGCGCCGCGCAGTACGTCCTTGACGAACGGGTCGACGGACAGGGTGTTGAAGACCGTGTCGAGGGTGGCGAGGATGAACACGCCCGCGACGGTCCCGGCGACGCCGCCGCGCCCGCCCAACAGGTACGTCCCGCCCAGTACGACCGCGGCGATGGCCTCCAGCTCGTAGCCGTTGCCGTACACCAGCGTGTTGCCGGTGCCGAAGCGCGAGGCCAGCAGCAGACCGGCGACGCCGGCCGTCATGGAGCACAGCACGTGCGCGATGATCACCGGCAGCTCGGGGCGGATCCCCGACAGGCGCGCCACCTCGGCGTCACCGCCCACGGCGTACATGTGGAAACCGGTCCGGGTGCGACGCAGGAACAGGATCACGGCCACGGCCAGCGCCAACATCACCAGTGTGGAGACCGGCAGGACGCCGACCCTGGAGAGACCGAACATCTGGAACTCGGCCGGGATCGACCCGCCGGGACCCTGGAAACGAGTGTCCAGGTAGCCCTTGATGATCAGCCCCATGCCCAGGGTGGCGATGAACGGGTTGACCCTCAGCTTGGTGATGATGAGCCCGTTGACCAGGCCGATCAACGCGGCCAGGCCCAAGGTGGCCCCGATGCCGAGGACGATGCGGGAGGGGTCTCCCGCCATCGTGATCGCGGCGACCATGGTGGACAGCGCCGTCACGTACCCCACCGACAGGTCGAGGGAACGACACAGGATCACCAGGGTCTGCCCGATGGCGAGGAACCCCAGCAGACTGGACCGGGTGAACAGGTCCACCGTGTTGGCCGCGGTGAACAGGTTGCCGCCGCGGAGGGCCACGAACAGGGCACCGCCCACCAGCACGATCACCAGGGCGAGGTAGACCAGGCCGGTGGTGCCGGTACGGGCGCGCAGGTTCCTCGAAGCGGAGACGACTCGGGTCACGGGGCGGCCTCCTCACGGTGTACGGAGGCACCGGTGGCCAGGGCCATCACGGTCTCCTCGCTGGAACCACCCGGAAGTTCGCCGGCCACCCGGCCGTCGTCGAGCACGACGAGACGGTCGGACATCCCGATGAGCTCGGGCAGCTCGGAGGATATGAGCAGGATCGCCACCCCGGCGGCGGCGAGTTCGCGCATCAGGGAGTACACGGCCTGTTTGGCGCCCACGTCGATCCCGCGCGTGGGTTCGTCCAGGATCATGACGCCGGGGTCGGTGGCCAGCCACTTGGCCAGAACCACCTTCTGTTGGTTTCCGCCGGACAGGAACCGGACCTCCTGCCCGTGGCCGCCGCGGGCGACCAGCTCCAGGGAGGAGAGGATGCCCGGGATCCGCCGGGCGCGCCGCCCCGAACCGAACGGCAGCACGGCGTCGAGCACCAGGCGGGCGTTGGCCAGGACGGACTGATCGAGCAGTAGGCCCTGGCTCTTGCGATCCTCGGTGACCAACGCCAGGCCGGCGCGTACCGCCTGCCTGGGTGAACGCGGGTCGATCCGACGTCCGTCGACGTGGACCTCACCTCGGGTGAACCGGTCGACGCCGAAGAGCCCGTGCGCGATCTCGGTGCGGCCGCTGCCCTGGAGCCCGGCCAGCCCGACGATCTCGCCGCCGCGTACCTCCAGGTCGATCCCGTCCAGTCGGGTGTTCCCCGCGCCGGACACCGACAGGCGCACCTCGCCCACGTGTTCTCCGTGGGGTCCGAGGGGTTCGGGGAAGACGGAGGAGACCGGCCGGCCCACCATCTTGCGGACCAGCTCCGCGGGTCGGGTGTCGGCGGCCACCATCGTGTCCACCAGGTGACCGTCCTTGAGCACGGTGATGGTGTCGGCCAGGTCGAAGATCTCCTTCAACCGGTGCGAGACGTAGAGGATGCCCACACCGCGCTCCCGCAGCCGGGCGATGATCCGGTAGAGGACCTCGACCTCGTGGTCGGCCAGGGCGGCGGTCGGCTCGTCCATCGAGATGACGCGTGCGTCGTGGGAGAGCGCCTTGACGATCTCCACCACCTGCTGCTCGGCCACCGACAGGTGCCGCACCTTCGACCAGGGGGCGATGCCCGCCAACCCGAGGTCGGCCAGGAGTTCGGCGGTGGCGCTCTCCATCGCCCGATCGTCCACCATGCCCCGGGTGCGGGTCTCCCGCCCGAGGAACACGTTCTGGGCGACCGTGCGCTCCGGGAGCAGGTTGAACTCCTGGAAGACGGTGGAGACCCCGGCGCGCTGGGCCCTGACGGGGTGCTCGAAGGAGACCTCCGCGCCGTCGAGTTCGATCCGGCCGGTGTCGGCCCTGTGCACCCCCGCCAGCACCTTCATGAGCGTGGACTTGCCCGCGCCGTTCTCCCCGACCAACGCGTGCAGTTCGCCGGCGCGCAGCTCCAGGTCGACCCCGTGCAGGACGCGCACGCCCAGGAAGGACTTGCCGATGCCGGTCATCCTGAGCAGGGGCGCGCCGGTCATACCGGTTCCACCTCTTCTATGGCGGGGACGTCGACCCAGCGACGTTCCGCGGCCGAGAGCAGCACGGACTCGGCGATCGCTGCCGCGCGCAGACCGTCGGCGAACACCGGAAGGCCGTCCGGTTCGTCTCCGGCGATCGCCGCCCCGGTGTCGTGGACCAGAGCGTTGAAGCAGTCCTGGTAGCCCTGCGGGTGGCCGACGGGCAGGGTGACCAGACGCGCGGCCTGGGAGCTGAGTTCGGGGTCGTCCCGGGAGATGATCCCGGTCCGGCCGCGCCCGCCCTCCCACAGGGTCTCGGGGTGTTCCTGGTCGAAGCGCAGCGAACCCTTCGTCCCGGAGACCTCCAACACCAACTGGTTCTTCCGGCCCGGGGAGACCTGGCTGATCACGGCGTTGCCCACGGCCCCGCCCCCGGTGGCGAACTGGAAGGACACCAGGTCCTCCGTGGTGACGGGCCGGCCGCCGTTCTCCCCGCGGGTGTCGGTGATCCGGGAGACCTGGGCGCTGACCTCGGTGATGCGGTCGCCGGTGACGAATTCGAGCATGTCGCACCAGTGCGAGCCGATGTCGCCGAAGGCCCGGGTGGGCCCGCCGAGCTCGGGGTCGACCCGCCAGTTGCTCTCCTCGGGGTGGAGGAGCCAGTCCTGTAGGTAGCCGCCATGGGCCAGACCGACCCGGCCGATGGAACCGGAGGCCACGCGCGCGCGGGCCTCGCGCGCCATGGGATGGAAGCGATAGACGAAGGGCACCACGGCGACCCGGCCCGCCGCGGAGGCGGCGCGGGTGAGCTCGCGGGCGGTGTCGGCGTCGGTGGCCAGGGGCTTCTCGCACACCACGTGCTTTCCGGCGGCCAAGGCGGCCAGGGAGAGTGGAGCGTGCAGGTGGTTGGGGGTGCACACGTGCACCACGTCCACGTCGGGGCTGTGGATGAGGTCGAGGGCGTCGGCGTGGGCCCGGGCGATGCCGTGCTCGGCGCGGAACCGTTCCGCCTTGGCGTGGGAGGAACCGGCGACCCCGACGACCTCGCCGCCGTTGGCGCGGACGGCGTGGGAGTGGACCCGTCCCATGAAGCCGGTGCCGACGATCGCCGCTCGGTAGGCCTGGGGGATGGCCGGTCCGGACGAGGGGGCGTCCGAACTTGTGACCTTCTTCACTGACATGTCTGGGACGTTACGTCGGACTTATGTCGACGGTCAAGCATAAGTTGCCGGATCTGGACAAATTAGTTGGCTGACAGGAAATCAATAGATCCTGTGATTCACTGTTCGCATGACGGAAGACGCGCTCACCACGGCCGCACCCGGCGCCGGGACCCTGCTCCGGCTGCTGCGCGACGGCCGCCCCCGCACCCGCTCCGAACTGGCCACCGTCACCGGATTGGCCCGCTCCACCGTCACCCAACGCGTCGACGCGCTCCTGGCCAGTGGACTCATCGGTCCCGCGGGAGAAGCGGTCTCCACCGGCGGTCGCCCGCCCACGACCTTCTCGTTCCGACCCGAGGCGCGAGTGGTCCTGGCCGCCGACCTCGGCGCCACCCACGCGCGTCTGGCCCTCACCGACATGTCCGGCACCGTCCTGGCCGAGGACCGCGCCGACCTCGACATCGCCCTGGGGCCCGAACCCGTCCTGGACTGGGTCGTCGAACACGGCCTCGCCCTACTGGACACCGCCGACCGCGACGCCGACGAACTCCTCGGTGTGGGCATCGGCCTGCCCGGACCGGTCGAACACTCCACGGGACGCGCCGTCAACCCGCCGATCATGCCCGGCTGGGACGACTTCGACGTGGCCGGACACGTCAGCGCCTCGATCCGACGACCCGTGCTGGTCGACAACGACGTCAACATCATGGCCCTGGGCGAACACCACGTCGCCTGGCCCGGCGCCGGACACCTGATGTTCGTCAAGGTCGCCACCGGTATCGGCTGCGGCATCATCAGCGAGGGCCGCGTCTACCGCGGGGCCCAAGGCGCGGCCGGCGACATGGGACACATCCACGTCCCCAACGGCGAACAACGGCCCTGCCGTTGCGGCAACACCGGCTGTCTCGAAGCGGTCGCCAGCGGACACGCCCTCGCCGAGGTGCTCACCTCCGCCGGGGTCCCCGCCACGGGTGCGCGCCAGGTGGTGGAACTGTCCCGGAACGGGTCCGTCCCCGCCCTGCGCGCCCTACGTCAGGCGGGTCGCGACATCGGCGAGGTCCTGGCCGCCGCGGTCAACATGTTCAACCCGTCCGTGATCGTCATCGGCGGCGCGCTGGCCCTGGCCGGAGACCACCTCCTCGCCGGGGCCCGCGAGATCATCTACCAGCGGTCACTGCCGCTGGCCACCGAGAACCTCAGCATCGTCTCCTCCAAGGCCGGGGAGAGCGCCGGCGTCATCGGTGCGGCCGTCATGGTCATCGACCACTGTCTCAGCGCCCGTCACGCCCAGACCCTGGTCATGGGCGCCTGACGGTCACCGGCGACCCGGCTGGGAGCCCGGGGGCCGCAGGTGCCGCATCAGCGACCGGAACCGGCGCCACGCGTCCGGCTCCACCCCGTCCCCGATCCGGTACCAGACCACCGGGGTCATCGGCGGGCCGAACGCCTCGCCGCGAACCGGGGCGGCCAGCGCGCTCGACCTGCCGACCGCCAACACGCCCTCGGCGCCCACCGCCAGTCCCACCGGGATCGGCACGCCGGCCCAGCGCGGTGGCTGGAGCAGGTCGGTACGACCCATCGCGCGTCGCACGGTCATGGACCGCAGCCCGTCACGCTCGGCCAGTTCCCGCACCAGCGGCTCCAGCGCCTCCAGATCCGGTTCGTCCTCCGTCGCGACCGTGAAACGCACGCTCTCGCGCACCCCGGAGGTGATGGGGGAGACCCGCCAACGCCCACCGAACACGGGTTCGGCTCCGTGCGGGCCGTGGAAGAGGGCGGTGGTCTCACCGGGGGCGCGCCCCCGGGCCAGGGTGGTGAGGTCGACGGTGTCCCACTCGCGGGAGAGCGGTTCGGCCACGCCCCACACCGCGGGCGGGGCTCCGCCGAGCCGTTCGGCGAGCAGTTCCACCACCCCTCCCAGCTCCGGCTCGTCGGAGGCGGGGTGGTCCATCTGCAGGTCCACGTGCAGGTGGGAGCCGGTGACGTGTTGCTGTCGTGCTCGAAAGTCCGGGTGGGGGCCGTCCGCCGCCCGCATCCGAGAGTCGGGGACATAACCCACGTCGTCCCGCCACACCAGCGGGAGACCGTTGAAACCGTCGTAGTGGTGGCCGTCGTCGGTACGCACCACCCAGGTGGCGTTCGGGTCGCCCAAGAGCCCGCGCAGGGCGTGCGTGAGCACACTGTCGGAGGGGGTGACCACCTGCAACCCGAGGCCCTCGCGCCCGTACCGGGCCAGGGCGTCCACCAACCAGCCGGACAGCGACACGATCGGGCGGTCCTGCACCAGCACCGCGTGTCGCTCGGTCACCGCGCTCACCGCCGGATGGTCGGTGCCCCCGAGCAGGTGGGGTTCCCGCACAAGCCGCGACTCCGGTTCCCACACGACCCCGCCATGTCTTTCGACCAGGGCTTCGGTGAAACGGCGGGCCAACGCCGACGTGTCCACGTCCTCCAACTCGGTGCCCCTCGCCTCCACCCACAGCGGCTGCGCGGGAAGCTCGTCGGCGAGGCCCCGGCCCAGCAGGCGGTCGGCCTCGGACGAGGTGGCCAACCTCTGCCCGGACTGCACGGCGAGCACCAACCGCCCGGAGTCCTCGCGCAGCTCCACCACGGTGCCCTCGGCCACCAACCGGATCCGCAACGCCGGATCGACCGCGGCCAGGGCCTCCAGCAACGAACGACGGCCGGGGCTCCGCGCCAACAGGGCGATCACGTCACGACTCAACCGGGGGCTCCTCCACGGGGGATTCAGGGCGACCCATACGTTATCGGCCCCTCCCCGGGCCCCTGGGGCACGGGCGCACGAAAGGGGGACGGGACCTGGCGTCCAGGTCCCGTCCCATTCTTGGTGGCGTCTTCGTCTCGTCGTCGGCGTGTCCGGTCAGACATCTCGGCGAGCACGTTCCTCTTCGGCCTTTTGAAGCTCGGCTCGGGCACGTGCCTCGTCGTACTCGGCGTCCTCTTCCATCGCGTGGTAGCGAGCGGGGTCGTACTCACGCTGGTTCACGTCGGGCAGGATGCCCTCGTGTCGCAGGGCCCGACCGGGACGCTCGTCGGGGGTGGCCGGAACCCGGCTGATGATGGCGCTGCGGCCCACGCCGCGCAACAGCGAGGCGATGGCGATACCGCAGATCAGGTTGACCAGGCCGGTGAAGACCTGACTGGAGAGTTCAGCGCCCTGGGTGAAGGGCGTGAAGGCCGCGATGGCCGTGGCCAGACCCATGATCCAGCCGAAGAACGAGAGCGCGCGTGGCGCCGACAGCAACAGCATGTACAGCAGGGCGGTCGCGAGCAGTGCGACCAGACCCGCCACCAGTGCGTAGCCCACCGTCCCCGCGTCACCCAGGTAACCGGCGTCCTCCGGTGCCAGGACCGGGACGCCGAAGACTCCGCGGACGACCAGGGTCCCCGCGAAGATCACCAGGGCGGCGACCACCGCGGTGGCCAGGCCACCCGACCAGAGCCGGCTGACATTGACGGCTCGTTCACTTCCGTTTTCGTTCATACCGATATCCCTGGAATAGGGCCGTAAGTCGGTCGTAGCCCACATACCCGCAGCTCCCTGACCTAACCAGAGCGTGGAACACTGTGGGTATGGCTCCTTTCGCGCACGCCCGCGTCAACCTGGACGCGATCACCTCCAACGCACGTCTGCTCCGCGAGCGGGCCGGTGGAACACCGCTCATGGGTGTGGTCAAGGCCGACGGGTACGGGCACGGCATGGTGCCCGCGGCCCGCGCCCTCCTCGCCGGCGGCGCGTCCTGGCTGGGCACCGCGCTGATCAAGGAGGGTCTGGAACTGCGTCGGGCCGGGATCACCGTCCCCGTCATGTCCTGGATCATCCCGCCGGGGGAGCCCGTGGGCGAGGCCATCGAGGCCGACATCGACCTGGGCGTCAGCGACCGGGGCGTGCTGGACGAGGTGATCGCCGAGGCCCGGCGTCTGGGGCGGACGGCCCGTGTCCAGCTCAAGACCGACACCGGACTCAACCGCGGTGGTGTGTCCCCCGAGGACTGGGAATCGGTGGTCGAGGCCGCGGCCCGCGCCGAGGAGGAGGGGTTCATCAAGGTCAGCGGGGTGTGGTCGCACTTCGCCTGCGCCGACGAGATCGGACACCCCTCGATCCGCGCGCAGCTGGACGTGTTCCACAGGTCCCTCGACATCGCCGAGAAGGCGGGGTTGGAGCCGCAGGTACGGCACATCGCCAACTCGGCCGCGCTGCTGACCCTGCCCGAGGCCCGATTCGACCTCGTCCGCGGCGGAATCGCGAGTTATGGACTGTGCCCGATTCCGGATTTCGACGTGCCCGGATTGCGGCCCGCGATGACCCTCGAATCCAAGGTCGCGCTCACCAAGCGGGTCCCCGCCGGCAGCGGCGTCTCCTACGGACACCGTTACCTCACCGAACACGAGACCTCCCTGGCACTCGTGCCGCTGGGCTACGCCGACGGCGTCCCCCGGGCCGCCACCAACAAGGGCCCGGTGCTCCTGGGCGGACGTCGCCGCACCATCGCGGGAACAGTCTGCATGGACCAGTTCGTTGTCGATGTCGAGAACGACCCCGTGGCCCCGGGTGAGTACGCGGTACTGTTCGGCGACCCGGACGAGCACCCGAACGTCCCCACCGCTCAGGAGTGGGCAGAGGTCCTGGACACCATCCCGTACGAGATCGTCACGCGGATCGGTGTGCGCGTGCCCCGCGAGTACGTCGGCGGGGCGTGACCCACTCGCCGAAATCGGTCACCGCTACCTCCTGTCCCGCCTAACCTGGGTGAAGAGGGAAATCCGGCGTGCCTCCACGGCCGACCGAAACCACAACCGGAACCAGCTGCGAGCCCGATGACCAACACCACTGCCACCACCAACGGCGTGCCCCACGTCCACGCGGTCACCGCCGCCACCGACGACGCCATGCGCGCCCTGGGCCGTGACCTCGCCGCGCTCACCCGCCCCGGAGACCTGCTCATCCTCTCCGGTCCCCTGGGCGCGGGTAAGACCACCTTCACCCAGGGCCTGGGCCAGGGCCTGGACGTACGAGGATCGGTCACCTCGCCCACCTTCGTCATCTCCCGGATCCACCCCTCCCTGAGCGGCGGACCCGCCCTCGTGCACGTGGACGCCTACCGGCTCGGCGGCTCCGAGGAGATCGACGACATCGACCTGGACATGACCCTCCCGGAGTCCGTCACCGTCGTGGAGTGGGGCGAGGGCGTGGCCGAGGGCCTGGCCGACGACCGGCTGGAGATTCGGATCGAACGCCACCCCGACGACACCCGCACCGTCCACCTGCGCCCGGTCGGCGCCCGGTGGACCGACATCGAACTGCCCGGCACCACGGCCGGGCGCGGATAGGCGGAACACCCGTGTTGCTCCTGGCCTTCGACACCGCCACCTCGGCGGTCACCGCAGCCGTCGGCGAGACCGACGACGAGGGCGCCTTCACCCTCCGCGCGAGCGCGAGTTCGGTGGACGCCCGACGCCACGGTGAACTCCTCACCCCGACGGTGCGTGGTGTGCTCACCGAGTCCGGGCTCGAACCGGCCGACCTCGACCAGATCGTGGTGGGGGTGGGCCCCGGCCCCTACACCGGCCTCCGGGTCGGCCTGGCCACCGGGCACGCCCTCGCCGACGCGCTCGGGATCCCCTGCCACGGGATGACCACCCTGGACGCCCTGGCCTTCGCGACCAAGCGCACCGAACCCTTCCTCGCGATGACCGACGCCCGCCGCAAGGAGGTGTTCTGGGCGCGCTACGACGACCACCTCACCCGGGTGGGCGAGGTGCGGGTCGACCGGCCCGCCGAGATCGACACCGAGGGGCTGCCCCTGGTCGGTGACGGCGCCCGCATGTACACCGAGGCGCTCGACTCCCCGGCCGCGGAACCGTACCTGCCGGACGCCGCCGCCATGGCCGAACTCGCCCTGTCGCGTCTGCACCGTGGTGAGAAGCTCCCCGAACCAGGCCCCCTCTACCTGCGCCGGCCCGACGCCGTCGAACCGAGCGCGCCGAAGAAGGTCCGCCAGTGGGTGAAGTGAGGGCCCGACCGACCCTGCGTCCCATGACCGACGAGGACGTTCCCGCCGTCATGGAACTGGAACGACGCCTGTTCCCGCACGACGCCTGGAGCGAGGGCATGCTCCGCGACGAACTCGCCGAGACCGCCACCCGCCACTACGTCGTGGCCGTGTCCGCCGGCGCCCTCGTCGGCTACGCCGGACTGCGCTTCGTCCCACCCGAGGGCGACGTGCAGACCATGGCCGTGGCCGAGGAGGCCTGGGGGAGGGGCATCGGGCGGGCGCTGCTCACCGAACTCCTCGACCAAGGGGCGGCGCGCGGCGTCACCCACACGTTCCTGGAGGTGCGTTCGGACAACCCACGCGCCCAGGACCTGTACCGACGTTTCGGTTTCGTCGAACTCGGCGTTCGGCGCGGCTACTACAAGGGAGCGGACGCCATCGTCATGCGGCGTATCGCTCAGGAGGGAACCACCGATGAGTGAGCCGTTGATCCTGGGGATCGAGTCGTCCTGCGACGAGACCGGTGTGGCGCTGGTGCGCGGCTGTGAACTGCTCGGTGACTCGGTGGCCTCCAGCGTCGACCAGCACGTGCGCTTCGGTGGAGTGGTACCCGAGGTGGCCAGCCGCGCCCACCTGGAGGCCATGACCCCCACGGTGCACCGCGCCCTGGACAACGCGGGGGTGTCCCTCTCCGACGTCGACGCGATCGCCGTCACCGCGGGCCCCGGTCTGGCCGGAGCCCTGCTGGTGGGGGTGTCCGCCGCCAAGGCCTACGCCATGGCGCTCGGCAAACCGCTGTACGGCGTCAACCACCTGGTCGGCCACGTGGCCGTGGACCAGCTGGAGCACGGTCCGCTGCCCAAGCCGTCCATCGCCTTGCTGGTCTCGGGTGGACACACATCGTTGTTGCTGGTCAACGACCTGGCCACCGACGTGGTCTCGCTCGGCGACACCGTCGACGACGCCGCGGGTGAGGCCTACGACAAGGTGGCCCGGCTACTGGAGCTGCCCTACCCGGGTGGACCGCCCATCGACCAGGCCGCCCAGCGCGGCGACCCCAAGGCGATCCGGTTCCCGCGTGGCAAGTGGGGCGATGGCACCTACGACTTCTCCTTCTCCGGGCTGAAGACCGCCGTGGCCCGCCATGTCGAGGACGCCGACCGTCGGGGCGAGCCCCTGGTGGTCGCCGACATCGCCGCCGCCTTCCAGGAGTCGGTCGTGGACGTGCTCACCCGCAAGGCCGTGGACGCCTGTATGGAGCACGGAGTGCGCACCCTGGTCATCAGCGGTGGCGTGGCGGCCAACTCGGCGCTGCGCGCCCTGGCCGAGCAGCGTTGCGCCGAGGCCGGGATCGAGCTGCGGGTGCCGCGACCCAGGCTGTGCACCGACAACGGGGCGATGATCGCCGCTTTGGGCGCCGAGGTGGTGAAGGCGGGCCTGCCGCCGTCGTCCCTGGCCCTGGCCACGGACACCTCACTACCGGTGGGGTCCCCACTGGCGGTGTGAACCGAGGCTGGAACCGGGCTCGGCCGGCGTGGTTGGGTACGGGTATGTTCGCCATCACCGCAGCACGCATATCCTTCGACGACCCCCTTTCCGGGCTGGACCTCGGTGAGCGTCCCGACCCCGAACCCCGGGAGGGGTGGACGACCGTTCGGGTCAAGGCCGCCTCGCTCAACCACCACGACGTCTGGAGCCTGCGCGGGGTCGCCCTCAAGGAGGAACGGCTTCCGATGATCCTGGGCGGGGACGCCGCCGGGATCGACGAGGACGGCAACGAGGTCATCGTGCACGGTGTGGTGACCGAGCCTCCCGTGCCCGGCAGATCGCCGCGCTTCTCCCTGCTGTCCGAGGTCCACGACGGCACCCTCGCCGAGAAGGTCCTGGTGCCGAAGGAGAACCTTCTCCCCAAGCCGCCTGAGCTGTCCTTCGAGGAGGCCGCGTGCCTGCCCACGGCCTGGCTGACCGCCTACAGCATGTTGTTCGGCAAGGCCGATCTACGGCCCGGGTCGACCGTGTTGGTGCAGGGTGCCGGAGGTGGGGTCTCCGGCGCGCTCATCACCCTGGCCGCGCGGGTGGGCCACCGGGTGTACGTGACCGGTAGGGACGAGACCAAACGCGCCAAGGCCATGGAACTGGGGGCCTACGCGGCGGTGCCCTCGGGGGAGCGTCTGCCGGAGAAGGTGGACGTGGTGTTCGACTCGGTGGGGCAGGCCACGTGGAAGCACTCCATCCTGTCCCTCAAGCCGGGTGGTGCCGTCATCACCTGTGGGGCCACCAGCGGTGACGCCCCGTCCGCCGAACTGACCAGGATGTTCTTCCTGCAGTTGCGCGTGCTGGGTTCCACGATGGGCACCAAGGAGGAGCTCCGGGCCCTGGTCGAGATGTGCGTGCGCACCGGCGTCCGGCCCCGGATCGACCGGGTGCTGCCGCTCAAGGACGCGAAGGAGGGGTTCCGGGCGATGGCCGAGGGCGACCTCTTCGGCAAGATCGTCCTGACTCCCTGACTCCCTGACAGCGGAGAAGCGGGCCCCGGCGGAGCGTGTCCGTCGGGGCCCGTCATGTCGGCCGTGGTCATCGGGTTCAACGGCCGTCGACGACCTTCACGATGACGTCTTCGACCCTGCCGCTCCCCGCGAAGCCCTCGATGGAGGCGGCGATGTCCTGGTGGGAGGTCTTGGTGGTGACCTTGTTGCTCGATCCCGCGACCCAGGGCACGTCCCAGTAGATGGTCACGGTGGTCTCCGTCTCGTCCCCGATCTGGTAGACCACGTAGCCCTCGGTCCCGGATGAGGTGTTCGACCTGCCGCTGGAACGGAAGGCCAGGACGCTCTCCTTGGCCGGGACGTCGACCGGGTACTGGTTGGGGGAGTCCGTCCACTTCCCCCAGACCAGGTGTTCCGACTGGAACTTGAGGGTCTGGTTGGTCCGGTTGTTGATGTGACAGATCATTTGCAGGCTGTCGGCCATGACGCACTCCTTTCGTTTTGCGAAAAACGCGTTCGAGGCAATGACGTAATGTTCCGCCATTGCCTTTAAGCGTAACAATAAAGGATTCGATCCCACAAGGTAAAAATGGCGGGAACTTGCGCAACCCTGGCATCAAGTAAACTAATTTCATTTCTTTTTCGGGCGAGTTTCGCCATTTCCTTATAAGGGTTATTCTGGAAAGTTATTTTTTCTATTCACATCCGTTTTCACCTGGGATGATCGTTCACTCGCGGCGCAGGGTCAACGCCTTCCGCTCCCCGGAGCAGACCGGGTGGAACACGAAAGGGGCCCGGAGCGATAGTGCTCCGGGCCCCGACTCGCCCGCCGTGAGTCGAACGGCGACCTAGTCGTCGTCCTCGTCGTCGCCGCGACGCTTCTTCTTGCCGTCACGGCCCGGGCGCAGAAGTGCTTCGGCCAGCGCCAGAACCGTTTCCTCCAGGGAGGAGAATCGCTTGGTGATGTCGTCGTGCGAGTTCTCCACCGCCTCGGTGACGGTCTCCTCGAACTCGTGCCGGTCGGGACGCTGCTTGAGTTCGCGCAGGACCGGGTCCACCGCCGAGGTGACGTGCGCGTCGATCTCGTCGAGCTTGTCGGAGTGGTCCGGCTGCGGACGGTCCACCAGCTCGGTCAGACGCCGGTGCAGCTCGCTGACCTCCAGGGTCTGGGGGAGCTGGTTGAGTCGCTGGTTGAGCGCCTCCAACCGGTCGTCGATGGCCTCCATCCGGCCGTCGACCCCCTCGAAGTGACCGCTGACGCCCTCGAACTTGCCCTCGACACCGTTGACCCGGCCGTCGATGCCGTCCAGGCGACCGTTGACGCCGTCCATCCGGCCGTCGACGCGGTCGATCTTGCCCTCGACGCTCTCGAAGCTGCCCTCGAAGTGTCCCTCGAAGGTGTCGAACCGGTCGGTGAGCCGACCCAGCTCGTGGTCGACCTTGCCGGTGATCTGCGACAGGTGGGTGTCCACCTTGCCGTTGAGGGCCTCACGATGCCGCTCCAGCCGCTCGTCGAGCGCGCTTCGGTGGCTCTGGGTCTGCTCGGTGAGGGTTTCGGTGAGCGTCTGGTGGCGCTCCTCGCTCTCCGAGGTGAGCCGCTCGTGCGCCTCCTGGATGGAGGTGCTCAGCTCGGCCAGGTCCGTGGCGGTCTTCTCGGTGTCCTGGGCGACCTTGGTGGCGAGGGCGTCGGCGCGCTCGGTGACGGACTCGCGCAGGCTCTCGGCGGTCGCCTCGGCGTGCTCGCGGGTCTCGGTCCGGCCCAGCTCGATCTGCTCGTCCAGCTCCGACAGTCGCTGACGCAGGTGTGTGCGCAGGTCGGTGAGGGAGGACTCGTGGTTCTCCCGCAGCTTGGTGAGCGTGCCGGTGAGGTCGGCGACGGCGGCGGTGGCCTCGGCGTGGTTCTCCTCGGCCTGGGTGCTTAGGTGACCCACGCTCTCGGTGAATTTGCCGGTGAGGGCCTCGTGCCGCTCCTGGGAGGTCGTGGCGAGGGACTTGAGCCCCTCGGCCAGTTCCTTGTGGCGCTCGCCCAGCTCGCCGGTGTTCTCCTGCAGGCGGGCCAGCAGGGTCTCGTTCTGCTGAGAGGCGCTCTCATCGACGAGGGTGCGCAGTTCGGCGGTGCGGTCGGCGAGGGTGGTGTTGAGCTCGGCGCGGCTCTCCCGGACGGCCTCGCGGGTCTGCTCGACCGCCTCGCCCAGGGCGTCCTTGCCCTCCACGAACCTGCCGGCCAGCTCCTCGTGACGCTCCCCGAGAGTGGTGTCCAAGGTGGCGAGCGCGGTCTCGATGGCCTCGGTGCGCCCGTTGAGGGTCTCCAGGGCGGTGTCGAGGGCGTCCAGACGGGTGCCGAAGGTCTCGCCAAGCGCGGTGACGCGCTCGCCGACCTCCACCACCTGCTCCGCGGTCCGGGTCCCGGTCTCGGCCATGCGCTGCAGACGGGTCAGCGCGGTGTCGAGGTGGCCGGCGATGCGGTGGGTGTCGGCCCGTAGGGAGGGCATGTCCGACAGGGGCTTGACCTGTTGACCGAGAACCTCGATGTGCTCGGCGAGGGCCTCGGCCCACTCCGGCGGACGGGCCAGGAAGTCGTCGATCCGACCGTCGACCGCGGTGATCGACTCGGCGAGTGAGGTGAGCTCGCGTTCGCGCAGCTCGCGCAGCAGCCACTCCATGCCTTCGAGGCGCTGGCGCATCTCCTCGCTGACGGCCCCCTGGGACTTCTGCTCGGAGACGTGTTCCTGGGCTGCCTGGGAGAGGAGGTCGCGCATCCGGTCGGAGACACCGGACTGCCCCCCGCCGTTGAGGAAGTTGTGATTGGTCTGTTCCACCGAGGTGCTCCTTATGGTTCTGGCGCTCCCGCCCTCGCCCGGTGCTTCGGACGGTGGAGGTTTCCGGGAGGACGGGTTCTCGATGGTCCCCGGATGGGCGGCGTGACGCGCCGACTAGGCCTCAACGTGACGAAAGCGTGACTGTGCGTACACATTGGGGGTGTGGGCGCTGTGCCGGTCCGGGTGAGCCCATGAGAAAGGGGAAGAGTACGGCGGGGGCCAGTTTAACGACATCACCCGGCGTAACCAGGGGGGTCCATGAAAGATGTCGTTATGTGAGGTAACGATATGGTTCGCGCCCGGTGGTTCGAGTTACGTGCGGGCTTTTTCCTCGAAAGTCGAGGGGCTTCTATGGCGTCCCGATTTCGCGACACAGCAGGTAGAAGGGTTTTTCGCCGATTCGGGTGAGGGCGATGGTCATCTTCTCCGGACCGGACGCCTTCAGATCGCGCCGAAGCCTCTCCGTGTCCACGGCCGATCCCCGTTTCTTGATCGTTATCGTTCCGGCCCGGTGGGCCCGCACCGAAGCGCGAAGTCTCTTGGCCGAGAACGGCGCGCACTCCACGATCTCCAGCACCCGCCACAGCGGTGAGACCTCGACCCGGTCCGAGGTGAAGTAGGCGATCCGCTCGTCCAACAGGGCCCCGTCCACCTTGGCCGCGGCCTCGGCCACCAGGTGCGAACGCACCACCGCCGGGTCCGGGTCGTAGAGATAGCGTCGCGCCGCCGACACCGGAGCGGGCCCCAGGTCTGGGACGGCGTCCAGACGCGCGACGGAACCCTCGCTCGCCAACAGCCCGGGCCGCTCGTGCAGCACCGTGGCGCGGCGCCGAGGCCCCTCCGCGAGCGCGCCGAACCACAGGGCCGTCTCCTTCAGTTCGCCGTCCACCGAGATCCACTCCACGGCGGCCGCGGGGGACAGGGCCTCGTGCGGGATGCCCGGCGCCGCCTTCAGACAGGCCGCGCCCGCGGCCTCGGCCAGGGCGGTGGCCACGTCCCACGGGGGTGAATAGGACGCCGGGTCGAACACCCGACCCCGGCCCCCGCGGCGGGCCGGGTCACAGAACAACAGGGGATGGGCGCCGGGGGCCACCTCGTTCACGTCGCCCTCGCGCACATCGGCGTGATCGGACAGGCCCAAGGCCTCGATGTTGGCGCGGGCCACCGCCACCGTGAGGGGGTCGGCGTCCACCCCCTCCACCGGAACCCCCACCTCGGCCAGGGCCAACAGGTCGGCTCCCACGCCGCAGCACAGGTCGCCCGCCGGGCCACCGTTCAGGACGGAACCGGCCACCTCGGCGACCCGTTCGGCGCGGTGGGCCGCGATCGAGGCCCGGGTCGACTGCTCCAGGCCGTCGGGGGTGAAGAACATCCGCGTCGCGCGCTCCCCGAACTTGGCGCGTCCACGCTCACGCAACCCCACCTGGGTCATCACCGCGTTGACGAGTTCGGACACGGGAAGGTCCGGGGCCAGGGCGGACACCGCCGGGTTCGCGCGCAGCCGAGAGGCCGTCGACAGGGGATCCTTCGCGGCGGAGGCGGGGTCCACTTCGGCCAGGACCTCCCGTCCCGCGTCGGTGAGCAGCGCCGAGAAGGCGGGAAGGTGCATGGGTTCTCCTGCGGTGGGCACGACGAGAAGGCGAGCCCGCCCCCGTGACCAGGACCCTCGCCACATTTCCATTCTGGCACTCTCGGGGGTAGAGTGCTAACCGCGACGAGGCCGGTCTGGCACCCGCGACGACAGGCCGCCGCGGTCGCCCCTTTTACGAAGAGCCGGTCCGTGCTCCCGCACGGGCCGCCGTTCAGGACACCGAAACCTTGAAGGGGGAGGTCACTACCGTGTCGACCGCCACCAAGACCGTGCTGAAGCCGCTTGAGGACCGCGTCGTGGTCAAGACCCTGGAGGCCGAGCAGACCACCGCCTCCGGTCTGGTCATTCCGGACACCGCCAAGGAGAAGCCCCAGGAGGGCGAGGTCCTGGCCGTGGGTCCCGGCCGCTGGGACGACGAGGGCGACAAGCGCATTCCGCTGGACGTCAGCGTCGGCGACGTCGTTCTGTACAGCAAGTACGGCGGCACCGAGGTCAAGTACGACGGCGAGGAGTACCTGGTGCTCTCCGCCCGCGACCTCCTCGCGGTCGTCGAGAAGTAGCTCTCGGCGTTCGATCCTCGACATCCCGCACCGGTCGGCCCTCGAAGCCGGGCGGGGC
Organism: Nocardiopsis sp. NPDC006832; assembly: GCF_040635885.1. Classification (NCBI taxonomy): domain Bacteria; kingdom Bacillati; phylum Actinomycetota; class Actinomycetes; order Streptosporangiales; family Nocardiopsidaceae; genus Nocardiopsis; species Nocardiopsis sp. NPDC006832. Next base: position 122,783 of record NZ_JBEYLC010000010.1, read on the forward strand.
GGGATGTCCTCGTTACATGACCTCACAACGGTAAGAGGAAACACCACAGATGCCGAAGATCCTGGAGTTCGAGGACGACGCCCGTCGCGCCCTTGAGCGGGGCGTGGACCGTCTCGCCGACGCCGTGAAGGTGACGCTCGGTCCGCGCGGCCGCAACGTCGTCATCGACAAGAAGTTCGGCGCCCCCACCATCACGAACGACGGTGTGACCGTCGCCCGTGAGATCGAGCTGGAGGAGCCCTACGAGAACCTGGGCGCCCAGCTGGTCAAGGAGGTCGCCACCAAGACCAACGACGCCGCGGGTGACGGAACCACCACGGCCACCGTGCTGGCCCAGGCGCTGGTCCGCGAGGGCCTGCGCAGCGTGGCGGCCGGTGCCTCCCCGATGTCCCTGAAGAAGGGCATCGACACCGCCGCCCAGCAGGTGTCCGAGACCCTGCTGGAGCGCGCCGTTCCGATCAAGGAGCGCTCCGACATCGCCTACGTGGCGACCAACTCGGCCCAGGACGCCCAGATCGGCGACCTGATCGCCGAGGCGTTCGACAAGGTCGGCAAGGACGGTGTCATCACCGTCGAGGAGTCCCCGGCGTTCGGGCTGGAGCTCGACTTCACCGAGGGTCTGCAGTTCGACAAGGGCTACATCTCCCCGTACTTCGTCACGGACGGGGACCGCCAGGAGGCGGTGCTGGAGGACGCCCTCATCCTCATCAGCCAGGGCAAGATCGGCAACCTCAACGAGCTGCTGCCGCTCCTGGAGAAGGTCGTCCAGACCAAGAAGCCGCTGCTGATCATCGCCGAGGACGTCGAGGGCGACGCCCTGGGCGCCCTGGTGCTGAACAAGATGCGCGGTGCGCTCAACGTCGCCGCGGTCAAGGCGCCCGGCTTCGGTGAGCGTCGCAAGGCCATGCTCCAGGACATCGCCGTCCTCACCGGCGGTCAGGTCATCTCCGAAGAGGTCGGCCTGAGCCTGGACAACGCCGAGCTGGACGTGCTGGGCACCGCCCGTCGCATCACCATCACCAAGGACGACACGACCATCGTCGACGGTGCCGGTGCGCAGGCCGACGTCGAGGACCGCGTCCGCCAGATCCGCAACGAGATCGAGGCGAGCGACTCCGACTGGGACCGCGAGAAGCTCCAGGAGCGCCTCGCCAAGCTCGCGGGCGGCGTCTCGGTGCTGAGCGTGGGCGCGGCCACCGAGATCGAGCTCAAGGAGAAGAAGCACCGCTTGGAGGACGCCATCTCGGCGACTCGTGCGGCCATCGAGGAGGGCATCGTCGCCGGTGGCGGCGCCTCCCTGGTGCACGCTTCCACCGCCCTGGGCGACCTCGGCCTGACCGGCGACGAGGCGACCGGCGTGTCCATCGTCCGTCGCGCGCTGGTCGAGCCGGCCCGTTGGATCGCGGAGAACGCCGGTGCCGAGGGCTACGTCGTGACCCACAAGATCTCCGAGCTGGAGATCGGCCACGGGTTCAACGCCGCCACGGGCACCTACGGCGACCTGACCGGTGCGGGCATCCTCGACCCGGTCAAGGTCACCCGTTCCGCCGTTCAGAACGCCGCTTCCATCGCGGGCATGCTGCTGACCACCGAGGTGCTGGTCGCGGACAAGCCCGAGGAGGACGAGGGCGACGGTCACTCCCACTAGGGGGTGAGACGTCGAGCGGGGGCGGGCCGCCACGGTATCCCGCCCCCGCTCGCTGAAGCGGCTCGGAGTGGTCGGTCTCACTATCATGGGGGAAGGTCGAAAGAGCATCTTCTCTGCGGTGATTTCGGGCCATTTTTCCAAAATGTGACCATTCCGTAGTTGCCGATTGGAGTGGTTGGGTCCCGTGATGCGGGCATCATTCCTAACGTGACGGATGCAGGCGCCCGGGGGGGCGTTACCGCGCAGCGGACAGGGACGCCCTCCGACGTGCGCGAAACGGGTTTGAACCAACTGGGATCGCTCGCCGTTCAGGGGGACGACGGGGCGATGGACTCGCTGCTGCGCGAGATCCGACCCATGGTGGTGCGGTACTGCCACAGCAGGCTGGCGCGGGTGTCGGGGCTGGCACACCACTCCGACGACGTCGCGCAGGAGGTCTGCATCGCCCTGATCACGGCGATCCCCAGATACCAGGACCGGGGCAGGCCCTTCGCCTCCTTCGTGTTCGGCATCGCGGCGCACAAGGTCGCCGACACCCTTCGAGTGGCCGGACGAGTGGAGACGGTCCCCACCGACACCGTGCCGGAGCCGCCGGACGAGGGGCCCGGACCGGAAGAGGCCGCCGTGCGCGTCATCGAGGCGCAGCGGGCCAGAGAGCTCCTCGACGAGCTTCCCGAACAACAGCGCAGACTGCTGGTGTTGCGGGTGATCACAGGACTGACAGCGGACGAGACGGGACATCTTCTTGGAATGTCGGCAGGGGCGGTACGGGTTGCCCAGCACCGAGCTATTGCTCGGCTTCGGAAGGTGGCCCTGGCGAACCGCGTCCTCCCATAAGGCCTCGATCGAGCACGGACGCGTGCCCGGGCCGGGCACGAGAGCCTGCCCGAACCGCATCACCTTCCTCCCCCCGAGGCGCTCCCGCGGGTACTGCCGTTACCCCCACGCTTCGTCCCGGTGATCCTTCGGTGACCTCCGCTCTCGGGCCGACCGTGACGTTGCGCACTTCATGGCCGTGGTGACGGGGCGAACAGTCCATTCCACCTGGGGAGCACGACACGACGTCCTAGGATGAGACGACACGCGGGGGTGATCCGCGCAGGTGTTGCCGGTCAACAGCGGAGGTTGTGTCATGAGCCAGGAGTACAGCGAGTACGGGGACAAACTGCTCCCGCCGGGGCTGACCTACGATGACGTCCTGCTGGTACCGGGTTACTCCGATCTTCAACCCGGCGACGTGGACACCGCCACCCGCCTGTCCCGCAACATCGAACTCAGCATCCCGCTGCTGTCCGCCGCGATGGACACCGTCACCGAGGCCCGCATGGCCGTGGCGATGGCCCGCCAAGGCGGCGCCGGGGTCCTGCACCGCAACCTCTCCGCCGAGGACCAGGCCGGCCACATCGACCTGGTCAAGCGCTCCGAGGCCGGCATGGTCACCGACCCGGTCACCTGTCAGCCCGAGGACGACCTCGCCGAGGTCGAGCGCCTGTGCGCCCACTACCGGATCTCCGGTGTCCCGGTCACCGACGCCCAGGGCAGGCTCGTCGGCATCGTCACCAACCGCGACATGCGCTTCGAGGACGACCGCTCCCGCCTGGTACGCGAGGTCATGACCACGGAGAACCTGGTCACCGCGCCGGTCGGGGTCAGCCGCGAGAAGGCCTTCGGGCTGCTGCGCAAGCACAAGGTCGAGAAGCTTCCGCTGGTGGACGCCGACAACCGCCTCCGCGGCCTCATCACCGTCAAGGACTTCATCAAGAGCGAGCAGTTCCCCGACGCCACCAAGGACGCGGACGGCCGTCTCGTCGTCGGCGGCGCCGTCGGCGTGGGCACCGAGGCGGAGGAACGCGCCAAGCTGCTCGTCGACGCCGGGGTCGACTTCCTCGTCGTCGACACCGCGCACGGCCACTCCGCGGGGCTCGCCGACATGATCGCCAAGCTCAAGGCCAACTCCCGCGCCGACATCGTCGCCGGCAACGTGGCCACCCGAGCCGGGGCCCAGTTGCTCATCGACGCCGGTGCCGACGCCGTCAAGGTCGGCGTGGGCCCGGGTTCCATCTGCACCACCCGGGTGGTCGCCGGTGTGGGCGCCCCACAGCTCACCGCGATCCTGGAAGCGGCCAAGGCGTGCGGCCCGGCCGGTGTTCCGCTCATCGCCGACGGCGGCCTCCAGTACTCCGGCGAGATCGCCAAGGCGATCACCGCCGGCGCGAGCACCGTCATGCTCGGCAGCCTCCTCGCCGGTGTGGAGGAGAGCCCGGGTGAGCTCATCTTCATCAACGGCAAGCAGTTCAAGGCCTACCGCGGCATGGGGTCGCTGGGCGCCATGCGCGGCCGCTCCTTCTCCAAGGACCGCTACGCCCAGGCCGACGTCTCCTCCGAGGACAAGCTCGTCCCCGAGGGCATCGAAGGTCAAGTGCCCTTCCGTGGCCCCCTCTCGGCCGTCGCCCACCAGCTCGTCGGTGGACTGCACCAGTCCATGTGGTACGCGGGCACCAGCACCCTGCCCGAACTGCGTGAACGCGGCCAGCTCATGCGCATCACCAGCGCCGGCCTGCGTGAAAGCCACCCGCACGACATCAAGATGACGGTGGAAGCACCCAACTACAACGCCCGCTGAAGCACGAACGGGAAATGAGAGGGTGACCGTGGACGGATAGACTCACGTCCGCGGTCATCGCGCCGGTCGACCGACCGGCGCCGCACGTCAGAGGGGAAGCGAAGCGTTGGCTCAGGTGGAGATCGGGCTGGGTAAGAACGGGCGTCGCGCCTACGAACTCGATGAGATCGGGATCGTGCCGGCCAGGCGAACCCGAGACCCGGAGGAAGTGTCGATCTCCTGGCAGATCGACGCCTACCGGTTCGAGACGCCCCTGGTGGTCAGCCCCATGGACAGCGTCGCCTCGCCCAAGACCGTCGTCGCGGTCGGGCAACAGGGCGGCCTCGGCGTTCTGGACCTGGAAGGTCTGTGGACGCGGTACGAGGACCCGGAGCCGTTGCTCCAGGAGATTCGTGAACTCGACGACGTGGCGGCCACCAAGCGGCTCCAGGAGATCTACTCCGCCCCCATCCAGGAGGAGCTGATCGGTCGCCGGATCGAGGAGATCCGCGACACCGGCCTGGTCACCGCGGTCCGTCTGTCGCCGCAGCGCACCGCCCAGTACCACAAGGCGGTCGTCGACGCGGGTGTGGACATCTTCGTCATCCGCGGCACCACGGTCTCCGCCGAGCACGTCTCGGGCCGGGCCGAGCCGCTCAACCTCAAGCAGTTCATCTACGACCTCGACGTCCCCGTCGTGGTCGGCGGCTGCGCCACCTACACCGCCGCCCTGCACCTGATGCGCACCGGCGCGGCCGGCGTGCTGGTCGGTTTCGGTGGCGGGTCGGGTCACACCACCCGTTCCGTTCTGGGTGTGGCGGTCCCCATGGCCAGCGCCATCGGCGACGTCGCCGCGGCCCGCCGCGACTACCTCGACGAGTCCGGTGGCCGCTACGTGCACGTCATCGCCGACGGTGGCATGACCGGCAGCGGTGACATCGCCAAGGCCCTGGCCTGCGGTGCCGACGCCGTCATGGTCGGATCACCGCTGGCCCGCGCCGCCGAGGCGCCCGGCGGCGGCTACCACTGGGGCAGTGAGGCTCACCACGGTGAACTTCCGCGCGGCGAGCGGGTCGAGGTCGGCACCATCGGTGACCTCAAGTCGATCCTGCACGGGCCGGCCTCCACCAGTGACGGCTCCATGAACCTCATGGGAGCCCTGCGGCGCACCATGGCGACCTCTGGTTACTCGGACCTGAAGGAGTTCCAGCGGGTCGAGGTCGTCGTCAACCCGCACCGGTAGAGACGACCGCGAACACGCGACGCGACACCACGAGGACGCCCCGCCCATCGGCGGGGCGTTCCTCGTTTCCAAACGCCCACCGGTGAGATCCGGTCGAGACCATGTGCGACCATGGGGCGAGTTTTGATGTGTTGTTACGTCTTGGTGACCTTTCCTTGGGGAGGACTGCATGGGTGGCAGCGTGAGCGACGCCCGGCGGCGTCGAAGCCGTGGGCCGATGATCGCGGTCAGTCTCGCCTTGGCCGTTTGCCTGTTGGTGACGGTGGGGGTCGTGGTCCTGGTCGGGCGGGTGTCCACCGCGCTCAACGAATGGGAACCACCGACCGCCGCCTCCGTGGACCCCTCGGACGGCACCATCGCGACCCCGCCGCACGACGAGCTGACCGGGCCCCCCGAACACACCGGGGTGACGCCGCGTACCGACGACGAGACCGGAGAGCCCGCCGAGGCCGGTGCGGACGAACAGTCCCGCCCCGCGCCCGGAGCGCAGCGTCCCGACGACACCTGGCTGGACGAGGTCGCCGACGCGACCGGGATCCCGCGCCGGGCGCTGGAGGGCTACGCGAGCGCGCAGCTGGTGCTCGACGAGGACCAGGCCGAGTGCGGCCTGTCCTGGCCGACCCTGGCGGGGATCGGCTTCATCGAATCCCGCCACGGCACCTACGCGGGCGGTGAGATCGGCCCGGACGGCAAGACCACCGTGAACGTCATCGGCATCCCGCTCGACGGCACCAACAACACCCGGGCAATTCCGGACACCGACGGTGGTGAACTGGACGAGGACACCGAGTGGGACCGGGCGGTCGGCCCGATGCAGTTCATCCCGGTGACCTGGGACAAATGGGCGGAGTCGCTGGAGGGAGAGACCCCCGACCCGCACAACATCGACGACGCGGCCCTGTCCGCCGCCCGCTACCTGTGCGAGGACGGCCGTGACCTGAGCGCCACCGAGGACTGGGTGGACGCGATCTTCGAGTACAACCGGTCCGACTCCTACCGGGACGACGTCCTCGCCTACGCGCACGCCTACGCCGACGCCTCCTGAGAGGTTCCCCGGTCACGCGCCCAGGCCCAGGCCTGATCCTCCTCATCGGCCTCGAAGAAGCGCAGGTCCATGTCGACGAAGGCGTCCGCCAGGGTGGTGAGGTACTCCACGACCCGGCTGTCGCCGACCACCGCGTAGCGCTCGATCTGGTGGAAGTGCTCCTTGGCGAACCGCAGTCGCTCGCCGAGCGTGGGGGTCTCCCCGGTCGGCCACCCGTGGACCCGGACCAGGAGACGGACCCCGCCGGACCGGTCGATGGCGCGGCGGACCTCTTCCAGGAGTTCCTCGAAGGACTCCTGGGAGATGGTGCCCTCCACCTCGAACCCGAGTACGTCGTCCTCACCGGAGTCCAGTCTTCTGTACATGGCCCCTCCGTTCCTCGAATGGCGGCGTGCGGGCGCACCTACCCGCTCGGGGCGGTGACCATGCGTTCCGGGAATCGGGGTTGTCCACAGGCGGGGAACGGTGGGTGGTGCCGGAGCCCCCGCCCGTGGTCTTCTCTCTATATGGGGGAGCCCCGGCTCTCGTCGGCTTCGGCGTGCCCGGAACCGGCCGCGTCCCCTCTCAGGGCAACGTGTACTCGAAGACGTAGGCCACCGAAGGCTCCCCGTGCGCGGCCACGTACCGGCCGGCTCCCCGCAGCCCCGTCAACTCCCCGGTGCCGGACACCACCTCGAATTCACAGCGCACCTCGCCCCGCCCCGCGAAGGTTCCACGTTCCGCCACGATGAACGTGCCCGGACGGCCGTCCAGGGTGCCGCTCAGCCGCTGGAAACCGGTGAACGAGCCGGTTCCGTCCTCCAAGTAGACGAACGTGTAGGCGCAGTCGGTGTCGGCCGCCTCGATCCCGCCGCTGTAGTGGTTGGTCACGTGGGCCCGGGCGAGCTTGGGCGAGGGGCCCTCCGACAATTCCTCCTCCTTCCAGTCCGCGAAGGTGAAGGTGCCCTCCGTGCGTGTGGTCGTCTGCGTCGAGTGTGCTGACTGTGGCGTCTGTGCTGTGCGGGACATGGTGCCCCTCCCGGTTCTTTCGGATCCCTTGTGCTTCGAGAACCAGCCTCTCCGAGGTACCTGACATCCACTGGCAGGTATGGAGAGAATGTTCGTATGCGCGCCGATCGGCTTGTCTCCCTGCTCCTGCTGCTGCAGAACCGAGGTCGGATGAGCGCGCCCGAACTCTCCGCGGAGCTGGAGGTATCGGTGCGCACCATCTACCGGGACGTCGAGGCGCTCGGCACGGCCGGGATCCCGGTGCTCGCCGACCGCGGACCCGAGGGCGGCTACCGGCTGATGGACGGTTACCGCACCCGGCTGACCGGACTCACCGACGCCGAGGCGGAGTCCCTGTTCCTGATCGGGGTTCCCACCGCGGCCCGTGACCTGGGGTTGGACGCGGTGCTCACGACCGCCCGACACAAACTGCGTGCGGCCCTGCCCACCCCGCTCGCGGAACGGGCCGCCCGCGCCCAGGATCGTTTCCACCTGGACGCCCCGGCCTGGTTCCGCGACGCCGACGAGGTCCCGCACCTCGGTGTCATCACCGAGGCGGTGTGGGAACGCCGGATCCTGCTGGTTCGCTACCTGCGCTGGCGGGGCGAGGTGGAACGGGAGCTGTGCCCGCTCGGCATCGTGCTCAAGGGCGGTACCTGGTACCTGGTGGCCCTGGCCGGTGAGGGCCCGGAGTCGTCGGTGCGAACCTACCGAGTGTCACGCGTGCAGGAGGCCCACCCGACCGGCGAACTCTTCGACCGCCCGACCGGCTTCGACCTGGTCGAGTACTGGGAGGAGTCGGCCCGCCGACTGGAGGCATCGATGCTCCAGGGAACTGCGCACCTGCGCCTCGCCCCGGAAGCCGTGAAGCTGCTGCCGATGCGCTTCGGCGCGATAGGCCGCCGTGCTCTGGAAGCGGCCACCCCGGCGGGGGACGACGGGTGGGTGGAAGTCCACTTGGAGGTGGAGTCGCTCCCAGTGGCGGTTGGAGATCTGCTGCGCATGGGAGCGAGCGCGGAAGTACTGGGCCCACCAGATTTGAGAAGGGCCGTGGCGGCGGAGGCTGCGGCAACGGCCAGCCTGTACGGGGGTGGGGAGTAGGTGCGTGGAGTAGGGGTGGCGGGTGGGGAAGCGGTGGTGAGTGTGGGGTGGGCGCGGGTTATCCACAGGTGGATGGGCTCGGGCTGGTGTGGTGTCGGCCCGGCGTGATCCCATTGATCTTGGGGGAGCCGCTGGTTTCGCCGGTTTCGTGCTGCCCGGGGGTTGTTCGTGCTGTCCAGGTGTGGGGTGGGATGGGTGAGGTGCCTGGGGCGGGAGTCTTGGGGTTGTTGGGCGTTGCTCGGGTGGGTTGGTGGGGCGCCTCGGGTTTCTGGCTTTTTGGGGTGGTTGGGCGGGGTGGGGGGGAGAGTGGTTGAGGTCCCAAAGGCCCCGGGCTTCGCCCGGTCCGGCCGTAGCCGGCCGGATCCCTTCCCCCCGTCTGGCTTTCTCGTGGGGCACGTCGCCACTACGTGACCGGTGAGGTAACGAAGTGCCCGCTACAGGCCGGACACGGGGCGGGGCGCGTCCCCGCGGTGGCCGGCTCTGGTCTTCTCAGCGATGATCTTGCTCGTAGCGCCCATTTGGGCGCCCAACATGGCGCTACGGACAAGATCAAAAACAGGAGCCCATTCGATTCCGGATTGTGGATAACAAAGAATGGCCACCCCATCTATGGTAGGCGCATTCGCCGACCTGGGAATAGGTTGAATAAACTGGCGGGTAGGCCTGCCATTTGCTGGGGTGTTCGCATATAATCAGAGTATGAGCTTTCCTCCCCACGCGCCGCGCCCGGTCGGGAACACCCCGGTCGATCAGGCGATGGCGGGTGCGCGGGAGATGGCGGTGGAATTCTCCGGCCGGGATATCCCGTTCGGGTGTGAAGCCGATGTGCTCGCCCAGTTCGGCCGGCTCAATGGGGAAGTCGACCGGATCCGCTACGGGATGTTGCCCGCCCTGGCCCGTATGGAGGCCACCGGCGCCTTGTTGGAAGAGGGTGGCCAGCGCAGCATCCAGGCGTGGATCACCCACCAGTGGGGCACCTCCCCGGCCGAGGCCAAGAGCCTTGCCACCCTCGCCCGGGCGTTGTACAAGCAACAGCTGCCCCTGGTGGAAGAAGCCTTCCAGACCAGCGCCCTGTCCTTGGGTGAAGCCTGCGCCATCGCGACCTCCACCGAAAAGGCCACCACCGAGTGGGCGAAGGTCCTCGAAACAGCGGATGAGGAATTCCGTGCCCA